>CAUJIL010000238.1 GCA_963204845.1 Pseudomonadota bacterium
GACGAGCTGATCGACTGGATCGAAACACTGCCCGAGCGACCGCGCGTGCTGCTGAGCGCATCGGCGGTTGGTTTCTACGGCGACCAGGGGGACGCGGTCGTCCGTGAGAACAGCCCGGCGCAGCCCGAATTCACCCACGAACTCTGCGCGCAGTGGGAACAGAGCGCCCAGTCGGCGCGCGAACTGGGGGTGCGCGTCGCGATCGCGCGCATCGGGCTGGTGATCGGCCCCGGCGGCGGCTTCCTGCAGCGCCTGCTGCCTGCGTTCCGGCTTGGGCTGGGGGGGCCGATCGGCAGCGGCCGGCAATGGATGAGCTGGATCCATCGCGACGACCTGCTCGCGCTCCTCGAGTGGCTGCTCGCGCGCGATGATCTGGACGGCGCGTTCAACGCCACCGCCCCGAATCCAGTCACCAGCCGGGCATTCGCGCGCACGCTGGGGGGCGTGCTGCGTCGACCGGCCGTGCTGCCACTGCCGGCGTTCGCGCTGCGCACCGCGTTGGGCGAGATGTCACGGCTGCTGCTGACCGGCCAGCGCGTGCTGCCCGCGCGCGCATTGGACGCCGGCTTCACGTTCCGCTTCCCGGACCTCGAATCCGCGCTCCGCGACGCCCTGTAGGTCCGGGCTGTGCCCGGACATTTTGTTCTGTTCGGCCACAGGCCGAACCTACGCGGCATGTTCGCGTACGCCCGGTGCATGCCCGGATCTTCGTTCGGCCGTAGGTCCGGGCTGTGCCCGGACATTTTGTTCTGTTCGGCCACAGGCCGAACCTACGCGGGCATGTTCGGCCGCAGGCCGAACCTACGTAGGATCGCTTTCGCGCAACACCTGCAGGTGCACATCGACGCTGCGCGCCAGCGCGTCGAGGTCGTAGCCGCCTTCCAGCACCGAGACGATGCGCCCGTTCGCATGGCGCGCCGCCACGTCCGCGATCAGCTCCGTGACCCAGCGGAAATCGGCCTCGTGCAGTTCCAGCCCGCCGAGCGGGTCGCGTGCGTGTGCGTCGAAACCCGCCGACACGAACACCATCTGCGGCGCGTGCGCATCGAGCCGCTTCAGCCACCCGGCCTCGACGCGGCGACGGAACTCCAGGCCGCCGCAGCCTTCGTCGAGCGGTGTGTTGACGATGTGCGGCCGATCGACGTCGAACATCCGGTACGGATAGAACGGGTGCTGGAAGCTGGAGCACACCAGCACGCGCGGGTCTTCCATGAAGATATCGACCGTGCCGTTGCCGTGGTGCACGTCGAAATCGACCACCGCGACGCGCTCCACGTCCGCCGCCAACGCCGCGTGCACGCCGACCGCCACGTTGTTGTAGAAGCAGAAACCCATCGCCTGCGCACGCTCGGCATGGTGTCCCGGCGGGCGCACCGCGCAGAAGGCATTCGCGTGTGTGCCGTCCATTACCGCGTGAGCCGCGGCCACGACCGCCCCGGCCGCGCGCGCGGCCGCCTCCAGCGTGAACACGTTCAGCGCGGTGTCGGGATCGGCCCACGCGAGCCCTTCCTGCGGCTGCAGGCGGTCGAGCGTAGCCAGGTAATGCTCCGGGTGCACCCTCAGCAACGCCTCGCGCTCGACCGCCGGCGCCTCGTGACGCACCAGTTCCGACAACAGTCCGGAAGCGTGCAGGTAATCGAGGATCGACGCCATCCGCGCCGGCGACTCCGGATGCCATTCGCCCATCTGGTGGCGCGTGCAGAGTTCGTGGGTGTAAAGGGCGGTCGTCACGGCTGACCTCGCGGCAAGGACATGCGTGGGAGCATACTACGGCCATGCCGCCACGGGAGATCGCACCATGCGTGACGAGATGATCCGCGTGATCGAGGAACACGTGCGCGAGACCTGCAGCGAGATCGGGCGCGCGGCGCTGTCGGCGCGCGTGATCGCGGCGCTGCGCAAGGTGCCGCGCGAGCACTTCGTGCCGCCCGGCGAGGCGCGCTGGGCGTACAGCGACGCGCCGCTGCCGATCGGTTTCGGGCAGACGATCTCGCAACCGTTCATCGTGGCGCTGATGACCGACCTGCTCGACACCCGCCCCGGCGACCGCGTGCTCGAGGTGGGCAGCGGCTCGGGTTACCAGGCGGCGATCCTCGCGGAGCTGGTGGCCGAGGTCTACGGCATCGAGATCGTTCCCGAACTCACCCGCCAGGCCGCGTCCGTGCTCGGCGAACTCGGCTACCGCAACGTCACGCTGAAGTGCGGCGACGGCTGGCACGGCTGGCCAGAGCACGCCCCGTTCGACGGCATCGTCGTCACGGCCGCCGGGGTCGGCGTCCCGGATCCGCTGCTCGCGCAGCTGCGCATCGGCGGCAAGCTGGTGCTGCCGGTCGAGGACGCCGCGGGCTGGCAGAACCTCGACCTGATCGAGCGCACCGGCGAGGACACGTTCCTCACCCGCCACACGATCGCGGTGCGCTTCGTGCCGCTGACCGGAAACCACTGAGGCCGCTGCCGCGTATACTGCGAGCAGCCAGCGAGGAATGCCGCATGTACGGACCCAGTGCAGCAATCGGCGAACTGCCGGTCAGCCAGGCGCCGCGGCGCGACCAGCGTCGGGAGGCCGAATCCCCCGCGTTCGCCCAGCAGATCGCGGCGTTCTATCCGTACCCCTCCCCCGCACCGGTGCGCCCCGAGGACGTGGCGCGCACCGACGTCACGCGCGGACCGACGCCACCCGCACGCTATCCCGGGCTCGCGCAACGCCGCCACGGTCGCGGGTCGGGTTAACTCACCGTAACGCGGCGTCAACCGCGACGCCATCCGCGCCGGCTTATCGTCGAGCGCTGTCGGGCGGGGGGGCAACGGGCCGCCCCCGCCCCGTACCATGCAGGCAACAGGGAGAACGGCGATGTCGATCTATGCCCCGGTGGTGAAGGAAGGCGAATCGCGGCGCGTGCTCGCGCTGCGCAGTCCCATCGATCTGCAACCGATCGGTGAACTGGTGTGCGCCAACCGCGACGACGTGCGCGCGGCGGTGGCGCGGGCGCGCGCCGCGCAACCCGCCTGGGCGGCGAGGACCTTCCGTGCGCGCGCCGCGATCATGGATCGCGCACTGCGCATCCTGCTCGCGCGCCAGGACGAGGTCGTGGAGACCGTGGTGCGCGAAACCGGCAAGGCGCGGCTCGACGCGATGAGCATGGAGATTTTCGCGGCCGCCGATTCGCTGTGCTACTACGCGAAGAACGCCGAAAAATTCCTCAAGCCACAGAAGAAGCGCGCGCACGGCCTGCTCGGCATCGCGAAGCAATTGCGCATCGTCTACCGGCCGCTCGGCGTGATCGGCGTGATCACGCCGTGGAACGGTCCGTTCATTCTCGCGATGAACCCGGCCGTGCAGGCGCTGATGGCGGGCAACACCGTGGTGCTGAAGGGCTCGGAGGTGACGCCGTACTCGACTAAGCTGGTCGAGGACATCTTCCGCGAGGCGGGGCTGCCCGAGGGCGTGCTGCAGGTGCTGATGGGCGATGGCGAGACCGGCGCGCATCTCGTCGAGTCCGACGTCGACAAGATCTCGTTCACCGGCAGCGTTCGCACCGGGCGCCTGATCGCCGAGGCCTGCGGTCGGCGGCTGCTCCCGTGCACGCTGGAGCTCGGCGGCAAGGACGCGATGATCGTCTGCGAGGACGCCGACCTCGACCGCGCGGCCGCCGGAGCGATCGTGGGCTCGTGCATGAACACCGGCCACTATTGTTGCGGCACCGAGCGCATCTACGTGGTCGACGCGGTCTACGACGCCTTCCTCGCCAAGGTGGTCGAAGGCACGCGCAAGCTGCGCCAGGGCTCCGCGCTCGGCTTCGAGGAGGACGTGGGCGCGGTGTTCTGGGACCGCCAGCTGGCGATCATCGAGGAGCACGTCGCGGACGCGCGCACCAAAGGCGCCACGATCCACGTCGGCGGTCGCCGCAACCCGGAACTGCCCGGGCTGTACTACGAGCCGACCGTGATGACCGAGGTCAGCCACGACATGCAGATCATGCGCGAGGAAACCTTCGGCCCGATCATCTGCATCCAGAAGGTGCGTGACGTGGAGGAAGCCCTGCGCCTGGCGAACGATTCGCCGTACGGGCTGAACGGCAACGTGTGGACGCGCGACAAGGAGAAGGGCTTCGCGATCGCCACCCGGCTCGACACCGGGTCGGTGTCGGTGAACGACATGGCGATGTCCTACGGGGTGCCGGCGGCGCCGTTCGGAGGTCGCAAGGAGAGCGGCATCGGACAGGTGAACGGCGAGGTCGGGCTGCGCGGCTACTGCCACGCGATGCCGGTGCTGATCGACCGTTTCGGCGGCAAGGACCTGCCGAGCGCCTACCCGTACACGCAGAAGAAGGCCGAGGGCATGCGCAAGCTGATGAACTTCCTCTGGACCACCCCGATCGGACGCTGGTTGTCCTGAGACGGCCCGCGTCGGCCGCAACCGCGCAGGTTCGGCCTGCGGCCCAACATTTGTCCGCGTAGGTTCGGCCTGTGGCCGAACATGTCCGCGTAGGTTCGGCCTGTGGCCGAACGGGGTTTGCACGAATGTCCGGGCACAGCCCGGACCTACGCGGTCAGGCGTTCGCGCAACTCGCGGCGCGCGGCGGCATCCACGCCGAGCGCCTCCTCGAGGAAACGCCCCAGCGTGCCGTGGTCCTCGCGGATCGCCGCGAGCGCGGCCTCGATGTATTCGCGCCGCGTCTGCATCATCGGCAGCACCAGCGCCTCGTCGAGAGCGCGCCCCGCATCGCCGGCGTACTTGCGGCGCACCCGCGCGAGCTCGCGCTCGATCGGGAAGTAACGGCCCGACAGCAGGTAGTCCGCGACGATCGTGTCTTCGGGCACCCCCAGCGCGGCGAGGATCATCGCGGCGCCGAAGCCGGTGCGGTCCTTGCCCGCGGCGCAGTTGATCATGAACGCGCCTTCGGCGAGCGCAAGCAGCTCGTCGAACATGCGCCGGAACTGCGCGGTGTGATGCCGCACGAACTCGCGGTTCACGTCCTCCATGAACGAGGCCATCTCGGCCGGACTCACGCCGCCGGCGGCGAGGCGGGAGAAGAACGAGGTCGAACTGCCGGGATCGACGGTGATGCCGACGATGCGCGTGGCCAGCGGCAGCCGCGAGGGCTCGACGTGATGTTCTTCCTGGCGGCGGAAATCACAGCACACACGGATATCGAGTTCGTCCAGGTACGCGACGTCGCGCTCGCTCAACTCAGCCGTGTGCCCGGAGCGGAACAGCCGCCCCCAGCGCACCCGGCGCCCGTCGTCGGTGCGATAGCCTCCGAGGTCGCGGAAATTCGTGGCCGCCTCCAGCGGCAGCACGCGCTCGGCGGCGGTCATCGCCTCACCCTGCGCCGGACGCAGGTGAAAGTAACGACGGCCTTCCTCCGGACTGCCGGTGAGCCGCACCCCGGAACGTGCGCCGCGCACCACGGGTTCGCTGTGTGCGGCCGCTTCCGGGGCGCTACCGCTACCCACGTCGACCGCATGGTCGCTGAACGACTCGGTCCAGGTGAGCAGGTAATCGCCCTCGGGCGTACGCCCGACGTGTACTGGAAATGCCTCGCTCATCGGTACGTGTTCCCTGCTCGATTACTACCTGCGCGTTCCGCAGGACGCGGTCCGCGAGTATATCCGCATTGACGGACACGACGCTGGACGGAAAGATGAGCACCGCCGACGCACCGCATCGCCGCGCTCGCCACAGGAACAACCGGAGCACCGACCATCGACACGCAAAGACGCAAGGAAGGCCGCCGCGGCGTGCTGCACGCGATCGACGCCTTCGGATTCTCGCTGCAGGGGCTGCGCGTCGCGTGGCGGCAGGAAACCGCGTTCCGCCTGCAATGCGCCGCGCTGGTGCCGCTGGTGCCGCTGGCGTTCCTGATCGCGCACGATGCGGTGGAACTGGCGCTGCTGCTCGGTTCCTGCGCGCTGGTAATGATGGCGGAAATGTTCAATTCGGCGATCGAGCGCCTGGTCGATCGCATCGGCACCGAGACGCACCCGCTCTCGGGCGAAGCCAAGGACCTCGGTTCGGCCGGCGTCTTCATCACGATGATGCTGCTCCTCGCGGTCTGGATTCCGATCGCGTGGCAGAACCTGGGACCTGCTCCCTGACCGGCCCGCACGGGGCGCTTGCGGCCCAACCGCGTTGCTTCGACCGATGCCCCCGTAGGTTCGGCCTGTGGCCGAACAAACAAAATGTCCGGGCACAGCCCGGACCTACGCGAACCTGTCCGGGCACAGCCCGGACCTACGCGAACCTGTCCGGGCACGGCCCGGACGCGAAGATGGCGGGACCGTCAAACGAAAAGACCGGCGCGTGGCCGGTCCTTTACTCAGCGAACGCTACCCGCGCGCTGCGCGGGAGGGCGATCAGGCAGCGGCCTGCGCAAGCGCCTTGATCTGGCCGTTCAGGCGGCTCTTGTGCCGCGCCGCCTTGTTCTTGTGGATGATGCCCTTGTCGGCCATGCGGTCGATCACCGGCACCGCCGCGGTGTAGGCGGCCTGCGCCTTGGCGGCGTCGCCTTCGCGAATCGCTGCGATCACGCGCTTGATGGACGTGCGCACCATCGAACGGAAGCTGGCGTTATGCTGACGGCGCTTCTCGGCCTGACGCGCGCGCTTCTTTGCCTGCACGGTGTTTGCCACGTTGAATCCTCGAGAATCTGAGCGGGAAAAAGGACGGCGGATTATTCAGGCTGCCCCCCGGTGTGTCAAGGAAAACGGGGAATATGTACGACCTCAGCACAACACCAGGTTGTCGCGATGGATCATTTCCTCGTCGTCGCTGTAGCCGAGTTCTTCCTGGACGCGCCGGGTCGGCAGGCCCATGATGCGACGCGCTTCGGCGGTGCCGTAGTTCACCAGGCCCTTCGCGACTTCGCGCCCGTCGGGGCCGGTGCACACCACCAGCTCGCCGCGCGTGAAATCCCCGTGCACCTCGCGCACCCCGACCGGCAACAGGCTGCGACCCGACTCGCGCAGCACGCGCACCGCGCCCTCGTCGAGCACGAGGCGCCCGCGCACCTGCAGGTGCCCGGCGAGCCAGCGCTTGCGCGCCGCGATCGGTGCCTCGCTGGTGTGCAGCCAGGTGCCCAACTCCTCGCCGTCGGCCACGCGCAGCAGCACGCGCTCGGCGCGTCCGCCCACGATCACGGTGCCCGCGCCCGAGCGCGCCGCGATGCGTGCGGCACGCACCTTGGTGATCATGCCGCCGCGGCCCAGCTGGGTGCCGCTGCCGCCGGCCATGTACTCGAGCGCCTCGTCGTTGGCGTCGGCGTGGTGCACCAGCGGCGCGTCCGGAGCCTGGCGCGGATCACGCGCGAACAGCCCCGGCTGGTCGGTCAGGATCACCAGCACGTCGGCGTCGACCAGGTTCGCCACCAGCGCGCCGAGCGTGTCGTTGTCGCCGAAGCGGATCTCGTCGGTCTCGACGGTGTCGTTCTCGTTGATCACCGGCACCACGCCGAACTCCAGCAGCGTTTTCAGCGTGCTGCGGGCGTTCAGGTAGCGCTGGCGGTTGCTGAGGTCGTCGTGCACCAGCAGCACCTGCGCAGTGCGCAGCCCGTGCTGGTGGAAAAATGTTTCCCAGGTCTGCACCAAGCCCATCTGCCCGACCGCGGCAGCGGCCTGCAGCTTGTGGATCTCGGCCGGACGGCTGCTCCAGCCGAGCCGCGCCATGCCCTCGGCGACCGAACCCGAAGACACCAGCACCACCTCGATGCCGCGCGCACGCAACTCGGCCATCTGCCCGACCCAGTCGGCGATCGCCTCGCGGTGCAGCCCGCGCCCGCCGTCGGTGAGCAGCGCGCTGCCGATCTTCACCACCCAGCGCCGCGCGCGCGTCAGTGCGCTCCGGTCGCTCATGCGCGGTACTCCACCTCGACGTCGAACTCGTCGCCATCGTCGGCCGTCACCAACCCCTTGCGCGCCAGGCGGCGCGCCTCGGCCAGCGCCGCGATCCGCTCGCGCGCCTCGGCCTGCATGCGCTGCTGCAACTCCTGCTCGGCGGCGGCGAGTTCGGGGTCTTCTTCCTCGCGCCGCCGCTGTGCCTCGATATGCGCCATGATGCGCGCGCACAGCGCCTCGGTGCCGTCGGCGGCGAGCGCGGAGATCCGGAACGCCGGTCCCTGCCAGGCAAGGCGGGCGAGGATGTCGTCGCAGACGGCGTTCATCTCGTCCAGCGGCAGCAGATCGGTCTTGTTCAGCACCAGCCAGCGCTCGCGCGCCGCGAGCGTGGGACTGAAGCGCTGGAGTTCGCGTCCGATGGCCTGCACCGCATCGACCGGGTCCGAGCCGTCCAGCGGCTGCACATCCACCAGGTGCAACAGCAGGCGCGTGCGCGTCAGGTGCTTCAGGAAGCGCACGCCCAGCCCGGCCCCCTCGGAGGCGCCCTCGATCAGCCCGGGGATGTCGGCGATCACGAAACTGCGGTGCTGCGCGATGCGCACCACCCCGAGGTTGGGCACCAGCGTGGTGAACGGGTAATCCGCCACCTTCGGACGTGCGGCCGAGACCGAACGGATGAACGTCGATTTGCCGGCATTCGGCAACCCGAGCAGGCCGACGTCGGCGAGCACCTTCAGTTCGAGCCGCAGATTGCGCGCCTCGCCCTCGGAACCGGCCGTGCTCTGGCGTGGCGCCCGATTGGTGCTCGACTTGAACCGCGTGTTGCCCAGACCGTGGAAACCGCCCTGCGCGACCAGCAGGCGCTGCCCGGGGGCAGTGAGGTCCCCGATCACTTCGCCCGTGTCCTCGTCCATCACCGTGGTGCCCACCGGCACCGGCAGCACGAGGTCCTCGCCGCTCTTGCCGGTGCAGTTGGCGCCGGAGCCGGATTTGCCGCTCGCGGCGCGAAACTGCCGCGTGTAGCGGTAGTCGACCATTGTGTTCAGCGCGGCGTCGGCCAGCAGGAAGATGCTGCCGCCGTCACCGCCGTCACCGCCGTCGGGACCGCCGAACGGCACGTACTTCTCGCGGCGGAAACTGACGCAGCCGTTCCCGCCCTTGCCGGCGTTGACTCGAATCGCGACTTCGTCGACGAACTTCATAAACAAAAACCCCGCCTGGGTGGCGGGGTCTCGTGCGATCGTCTCCGGCTCAGGCCGGGACGATGCTCACGGTCCTGCGGCTGAACGGACCCTTCACGGTGAACTCGACGCGGCCATCGGCCTTCGCGAACAGCGTGTGGTCCTTGCCCAGGCCGACGTTCACGCCGGGATGGAACTGCGTGCCGCGCTGGCGAACGATGATGTTGCCGGCCTTCACGACCTGGCCGCCGAAACGCTTCACGCCGAGGCGTTTGCTCTCGGAGTCGCGCCCGTTGCGGGTACTGCCGCCTGCCTTCTTGTGAGCCATGAGACTACTCCTTGACGCTTAGCCTGCGTTGATGCCGGTGATCCTGACCGCCGTGTACCACTGGCGGTGCCCCGTTTCACGCTTGTAGTGCTTGCGACGGCGGAACTTGATGATCCGCACCTTGTCGTGACGGCCATGCCCCAGCACCTCGGCCGCGACCGTGCTGCCGTCCACGAAGGGGGCGCCGATCCTGACGTCGCTGCCGGTGCCGACGAGCAGCACGCGGTCGAAGCTGATGGTCTCGCCGGTGGCGACCTCGAGCTTCTCGAGTTTCAGTACTTCACCTTCCTGCACGCGGTGCTGCTTCCCACCGCTCTCGATCACTGCATACATTTGTTCACCACTCCGATGTCGCGCCTTTCTGCGTTTGTAATTTACCCGTCAGGGCTTGTCGGCGAGGGTTCGCCGGGGCATCCAGGCACCCCGGGCGCCATGCCGGGGTTTGCTCAGGGCCGCGCATTTTAGGCCATCCCGCCGCGCACAGGCAACCGGCTCCGGGCTTGGTCAGGCGTGAAATAGTACGGCGAGGCAGCGCGTCCGAGCCGATTTGACAGCAACGGGTCCGGTTCCTAGCATGCCGACGCCATCCGCCAGCCAGTTGCGAGCACCCGATGGACTACATCTGCCCGGAGATCCGGGACGACTTCGCCGCCGTCAACCGCCTGGTGATCGAGCGGCTGCACTCCGAGGTGGCGCTGGTCGAGAGCATCGGCCATTACATCGTCGAGGGCGGCGGCAAGCGCATGCGGCCGCTGGTCACGGTGCTGGCGGCGCGCGCGCTGGGCTACGCCGGAGGCCGCCACGTCGACCTCGCCGCCGTGATCGAGTTCCTGCACACCGCCACCCTGCTGCACGACGACGTGGTCGACGTCTCCGCGCTGCGGCGCGGGCGTGCCACCGCGAACGCGAACTGGGGCAACGCGCCGAGCGTGCTGGTGGGTGACTTCATCTATTCCCGCGCCTTCCAGGTGCTGGTCGACATCGGCGACATGGACATCCTGCGTCTGATGTCCGACACCACCAACCGGATCGCCGAGGGCGAGGTCGAGCAGCTCGCACGGGCCGGCGACCCGGCCACCACCGAAGCCCAGTACCTGCAGGTCATCGGCAAGAAGACCGCCGTGCTGTTCGCCGCCGCCGCCGAAGGCTCGGCGATCCTGGCCGGCAGTGCTGCCGCCTCGCGCGCGGCGATGCGCGACTTCGGCATGCACGTAGGGCTCGCGTTCCAGCTCGTCGACGACGTGCTCGACTACACCGGCGACCCGGCGGTCATGGGCAAGAACCTCGGCGACGACCTCGCCGAGGGCAAGCCGACGCTGCCGCTGATCCACGCGCTGGCGAACGCCCCGGAACACGAGGCGGCGCGGGTGCGACGCGCCATCCTCGAGCGCGATGCCAGCGAACTGGCCGCCGTGATCGCCACGGTGCAGCGCTGCGGCGCGCTCGATTACGCACGCGAGGCCGCGATCCGTCATCGGGATGCCGCGCTCGCGGCGCTCGGCGGCCTCGCCGACTCGGCGTTCCGGACCAACCTCGCCGCGATCGCGGAACTCGCCGTCGCCCGCTCGTCCTGAGCCGTTTCTTCCCACCGCGTGAAGCGCATCACAACCGCGCGCACCGTACGTTGCACGCGGGAGGCGCGCAGCTAGACTTCGATCATCGGGCTTTCCGGGGGAGATCGGACCATGAACAGGATCGTGCGCGCATCCACGCTGGCTTTCGCACTGCTGCCGCTGCTCGCGGGCGAGGCACTCGCCGCCAAGAACACGCAACCGGCAGGCAAGAACCGCCCGCCGACGGCCGTGGCGGATGCGGCCAGCACCGCCTACCAGACCGCGGTCGCGGTCGCCGTGCTCGCGAACGACAGCGACCCCGAGGGCAATGCACTGACCATCACGGGCAACACGCAACCTGCCAACGGCAGCGCGGCGAAATCGTCCAGCGGCATCCAGTACACCCCGCGCAGCGGCTTCTCCGGAACCGACTCCTTCAGCTACACGGTCAGCGACGGCAGCAAGACCGCCAGCACGACCGTGACCGTGACGGTGGGCGCCCGACCGAACACGGCGCCGGTTGCCGTGGCCGACAGCGCCGCCACGCCGGCCGGCCAGCCGGTCACCATCGGCGTGCTCGCCAACGACAGCGACCCCGACGGCGACAGCCTGGCGCTCGGCACCATCGGCACGCCGGCGCACGGCACGGTCAGCAACAACGGCGCCAGCGTGGCCTACACGCCCGCGGCGGGCTGGTCCGGCCAGGACACGTTCAGCTACACCGTCAGCGATGGCCGTGGCGGCAGCGCATCGGCCACCGTCAGCATCACGGTCAGCACAGCCGAAGTGGTCAAAACGAGCAATGGCTCGGCGATCCTTTCCTGGACTGTCCCGACCACGCGCGCCGATGGCAGCGCGCTCAGTCCCGGGGAACTCGCGGGCTACGAGATCTACGTGCTGACCGAGAGCACGGGACAGAGCCAGGTGATCGCGCTCGACGAACCGCTCGCATCCACGTACACGGTGTCGGGGCTGGCGGGCGACGTCTATTATTTCTCCATCGCCGCCCGCGACGCCTCGGGCCAGCTCAGCGCGATGTCGGACGTGGTAAGCAAGTCCATCGCTCAGTGAGCGGATGCGGACCGCGTGCGCGCGGTCCGCTGTCGGCCGGCACGAAACGCCGCGCATCCCCCCGCGATCGCGCTGGCACGCTATTGTTGGCTCGATGTTCTGTGGGACAATCGGGCCGATGAACAACGAGCAACCGCAACCCGGGTTCCGTCCTCCCAGTGAGGGTCAGGACCGCCGCGCACTGGCCGGCGAACTGCTGCGCAACGCGACCGAGCTGATCGGCAACCTGCTCGAACGCATGTTCTCCTCCTGTGACGACCAGTTCTTCGACCTCGCCAGTCGCGCGAAGGTCGTCCAGATCCAGAACCGTCACTTCGAATCGCTGCGCGAGATCCGCCAGCGCAAGCCCGTCTTGATCCGCCGCACCCTGGACGCCTTCGCGGCCAACTTCGCCGTGATCGACGGCATGACGCCGCGTCGATCCGCAGGAGCCGAACCTCGCGAGCACTCGGCCGAGACGCTCACGCTGATTCCCGAGTTGCAGGTGGAGCGCGACGTGGTCGTGACCGACATGGTCGCGCGGGCGCGCAACGAGTGGCAGCAGGAGTTCTCGCAACTGCACGAGCGCCTGCTCGTGCTCGCGAACGCGCCGTTCGAGGAGCAACACGACCCCTTCGACGCCGGCATGATCACGGACTGCTTCAGTCGCGCGATCGACGACGTCGAGATCGACATCGAAGCCATCAAGGTGGTGCTGCGCCAGTTCGAACAGAACGTGCTCGGCTGCCTGGATGAGCTGTACCTGCGCGTCAACACGATCCTGATCGAGGCGCGCGTGCTGCCCGACCTGGCGCCGCTGCGCAAACGCAAGGTGCGCAAGTACGCCCTGCCGGCCGCACCGGCGAAGCGGCGCGAACACGGTGGGGACACCGACGAATCCGACCACACGCCGTCCGCCGCCGACCACGCGGGGGCGGCCGGCGGCGGGCGAACTGTCGCTCCGTCGGGATCCGGCCCGGGCGGTACCGGCGTAGCACTGCCCGCGCCGGCGATCGGAATCCCGGCGTCGGCGCCCGAGACGCGCGAGTTGGCCGAGTTGCTCCACCGGCTGCGCGAGGGCGGCATCCGGCTGCCGCTGTTCCCCGCCACGGCGCAGGATGGCTACGGCGCCGCCGGCCCGATTGCTCCGGGCGGGGACGTGGCGATCACGCGCGAGGAACTGCTGGCGCTGCTCTCCGGCGTGCAGACGCAGCCACAGCCGGGATCCGACGGCCAGCACCGCCCACTGGACATTCGCCGTGCGATCGAGACCATCGCGGCGAGCCGGGGGCAGATCACGCTCGGCACCGCCGACGAGGACATCATCAACGTCGTCGCGATGTTCTTCGACATCATCCTCGACGACCGGAACCTGCCGCTCGAAATCCAGGCGCTGGTCAGCAGGCTGCAGATCCCGGTGCTGAAGGTCGCGCTGCGCGACCGCAGCTTCTTCACCGACCGCAAGAACAGCGCGCGGCAGTTCATCAACGAGATCGCGCGCGCCAGCATCGGCTGGGAGTCCAACGGAGCCGAAGCCCAGGACGTGTGGTACCAGCAGCTGAGCGCGCTGGTCGATGACATCCTGACCAGCCCCGACGGCAGCAGCGAGGTCTTCGACCGCTGCCTCGAACGCCTGCGCACCTTCGTGTCGCGCGCGGAGCTGCGATCCGCCAAGCTCGAGAAGCGCACCAGCGAAAAGGCGGCCGCGGACGTCCGGATGGCGGCCGCACGCGATCTGGTGCGCCACGCGCTGCAGGAACGGCTCGAGGGGCGCGTGCTGCCGCGGGCGATTTCCGACTTCCTGGTCGGCGACTGGCAGCAGGTCATGCAGCTGATGTACCTGAAGCACGGCAAGGAAAGCGCCGAATGGCTGGATGCGCTGCAGGTGGTCGACGACCTGATCTGGTCCGTGCAGGAACACGCCGACGAGCGTTCGCACGCGCGTCTGGAGCGCCTGTTGCCGGACCTCGACCATCGCCTGAACGAAGGCCTGCTGCAGATCAAGTCGAGCGCCGGGGAGGTCACGGCGCGGCTCGGCGTGGTGCGTGACGTCCACCGCAAGGTCGCCGACGCCGGTCCGGCCACGGTTCCGGCGGCACCTCTGACCGCCTCGCAGCAGCAGAAGATCGCGCTGCCCGAGGAATCGCGACCGAAATCCTGGAAGGAAATGACGGCCGTGGAGCGCCAGCGCGTGCAGTACGACGCGCTGATGTTCGAATACCTGAAACGCGTCGACGAGATGCCGATCGGTACCTGGCTGCTCTACGACGACCTGCGCCGCGGCATCACGCGCCGCTGCAAGCTCGCGGCGCGCATACCGGAGGCGGAAACCTTCGTGTTCGTGAACCGCCTCGGGGTCAACGTCTACGACAAGCCGCGCAAGGCCTTCGCCTACGACCTGCAGATGGGCCACGCGCGGGTGATCGAGGACAAGCCGCTGTTCGAGCGCACGCTGGAGATGATCTCGACCAACCTGCGCAAGCTGGTCGGCGAGACTCCCCAGGAAAGTACCTAGAACCGGGAGTCCGCATGGACGGTGCGACGGGCTCCACGAACATCAGCCTGATCCTCTTCTCGTGCGGCGCGCTCGCCTACCTGTTCACGGCCGCCGTGTTCGCGAAGGCACATCGCAAGCTGCTGACGCCCTCGACGGCGATTGCCGCGGCCCTCGGCTTCGCGCTGTGGCAGGCGCTGCTCGCGTGGAACAGCGTGCGCAGCCTGCCAGTGGCCGGACTGATCACGATCGAGATGCTGCGCCCGGCCGTGCTGATCCTGTACCTGCAGCGAGCACTCACGGTCTCGGCCGGTTCCGGTTTCACGCGCCCGGGCCTCTCGTCCTCGCTGCTGTTGGCGATCGGGCTGCCCGCGGCAATCCTCGCGGCATCGCTGGGCGCGGGATCGGGCGCCGACGGCTCGGTGATGCAGCGCGCCTGGGCCGGCATCTTCATCGCCATCGGCATGCTGGTGGCGCTGGAACAGGCGTTTCGCAACAGCGGCCCGCAGTTCTCGCTGCTGCGATTCGCGTGCGCCGCGATCGGCATCACGGTACTGTTCGACCTCTACCTGTTCGCCGACACGCTGATCTTCGAGCGCTTCGACGTCGAACAGTGGCGCGCGCGGGGCGGCATCAACGCGATTGCCACCGTTACCGTCGCACTCGTCGTGCTGCGCAGCCGCGAGTCGAACGTGATCGCGGTATCGCGCAACGTCGCCTTCTACACCACCAGCCTGACCGTGGCCGGCGTGTTCCTGATCGCGGTCTCGCTGTCCGGGTACGCGATCCGCGTCTACGGCGGCAGCTGGGGCGCCGTGCTGCAGACGATGCTGTTCTTCGGCGGACTGCTGTTCGTCGCGGCGATCGGGGTGTCGAAGCCTGCCCGCGACCGCCTGCGCGTGCTGATCGCCAAGAACTTCTTCACGTTGCGCTACGACTACCGCGAGGAATGGCTGCGGCTGATCGCCGAACTGTCGCGCAAGAACAGCGGAGAGGACCTGTACGTGCGCGCGATCCGCGTCCTCGCTGACCTGTACAAGAGCCCGGGTGGCCTGCTGTGGCTGCGCAGCGGCCAGGAGTTCGTGCCGGTCGCTCCGTGCCGCATGAGCCTGCCCGCTGACTGCCACGAACGGGTAGACTCCGACTTCTGCCGCCAGCTCGCCACCGACTGGGTGTTCGAGCTGGGCCCGAGGCAGAGCCAGGCACAGCCGGCGATGCCGCCGCAATGGCTGAGCGCCATGCCGGAGCTCGAGGTGGTGGTGCCGCTGCTGGTCGAGGACGAACTGATCGGCTTCGTGTGCCTGCAGCGCTCGCTGGGGATGCAGGCGCTCAACTGGGAGGACCTCGACATCCTGAAGACCGCGGCGCGCCAGGTTGCGAGCGACGTGGCGCGCCACCAGGCGAGCGAGCAGCTTTCGCGCACGCGCCAGTTCGACACCTACAACCAGCTCACCGCGTTCATCATGCACGACCTGAAGAACCTGATCGCGCAACAGGAACTGGTGGTCAAGAATGCCGCGAAGCACAAGGAGAATCCGGCGTTCGTCGAGGATGCGATCGACACCATCCAGAACTCGGTGCAGCGCATGAGCGCCCTGCTCGGCAAGCTGCAGCAGCGCGAACCCACCGACCGCCGCCCCCTGGCGATGCAGGACGTGCTGATCGAGGCGATCCGGCGCTGCGACACCTTGCGCCCCAAGCCGGCGCTGCGCGGCACCGACCGCGGCATCCGCGTCGTCAGCGACCGCGACCACCTCGTGATGATCATCAGCCACATCATCAAGAACGCGCAGGAAGCCACGCGCGACGACGGCTTCGTCGACGTGTGGATGCGCCGCGAGGACGGCATGGCGCTGATCGACATCGAGGACAACGGCTCCGGCATGGATCCGGAGTTCCTGCGCACCCGGCTTTTCAAACCATTCGAGAGCACGAAGGCCGGCAAGGGCATGGGAATCGGCGCCTACCAGGCGCGCGAGTTCCTGCGCGGCATTGGTGGCGACATCCGCGTGAAAAGCACGCCCGGCGAGGGAACCACGTTCACCCTCGCGATTCCGCTGGCGATCCGGCCAGCCGACGCCTGATCCTGGAGCACGAGGCACCATGAGCGACGAAGACCGCACACGCAAACTGCTGATCGTGGAAGACGACGAAGGAATGCAGCGCCAGTTGCGCTGGCATTTCGAGGGCATGGAGGTGCTGCAGGCGCGCGACCGCGAGAGCGCGATTGCCGAGGTGCGCCGGGCGGAGCCCGCGGTCGTGCTGCAGGACCTGGGGTTGCCGCCCGACGCCGAGGGCGTCAGCGAGGGTTTTCGCTGCGTCGAGGAGATCCTCGCGCTGAAGCCGCAGACGAAGATCATCGTCGTGACCGGGCACCACGAGACCGCCAACGCGATGCGCGCGATCGCGATGGGCGCCTGCGACTTCTACGAGAAGCCGGTCGATACCGACGTGCTCGACCTGATCGTGCAGCGCGCGTTCCACATTCACCGGCTCGAGGAACAGAACCGCCGGCTCGCCACAACCAGGCGCTCACCGCTCGACGGCGTGGTCGCCTCGGACCCGAAGATGCTCGCCGTATGTCGCATGATCGAGAAGGTCGCACCGACCTCCGTGACCTGCCTGCTGCTCGGCGAGAGCGGCACCGGCAAGGAAGTGCTGGCGCGCGCGATCCACGAGCTGAGCCCGCGCCGCGACGAGCCCTTCGTCGCGATCAACTGCGCCGCGGTGCCCGAGACCTTGATGGAGAGCGAGCTCTTCGGCTACGAGAAGGGCGCGTTCACCGGCGCGCACAAGCGCACGCTCGGCAAGGTGGAAACGGCCAGCGGCGGCACGCTGTTCCTCGACGAGATCGGCGACATGCCGCTCGCGCTGCAGGCGAAGATGCTGCGTTTCCTGCAGCAGCGCGTGATCGACCGCGTGGGCGGCCGCGAGGAGATTCCGGTGGACGTGCGCGTGGTCTGCGCGACCAACCGCAACCTGGAGCAGATGGTGCGCGACGGCTCGTTCCGCGAGGACCTGTTCTACCGGGTCAGCGAGATCGTGATCGACATCCCGCCGTTGCGTGAGCGCGCGGGCGACAAGATCCTGCTCGCACGGCACATGTTGTCGCAGTTCGCGAAGGAGCAGGGATCACGCGTGAACGGGCTCGCGCACGATGCCGCCGAAGCGATCGAGAATTACCCCTGGCCCGGCAACATCCGCGAGATGCAGAACCGCATCAAGCGCGCGGTGATCATGGCCGAGGGCAAGCTGGTGCGCGCCGAGGACCTGGGGCTGAGCGGCGTGGACATGGAAGCAGGCCTGCCGCTGAACCTGCGCGAGGTGCGCCAGCGCGCCGAGACCGCCGCGATCCGCCGCGCGCTGGTGCTGTCCGAAGACAGTGTCTCCGGCGCCGCCAAGCTGCTGGGCATCACCCGCCCCACCCTCTACGACCTGATGCAGAAATACGAAATAACGTAGGTTCGGCCTGTGGCCGAACAATGTCCGGGCGCAGCCCGGACCTACGGCCGAACGTGTCCGCGTAGGTTCGGCCTGTGGCCGAACAGGTGTCCGCGTAGGTTCGGCCTGTGGCCGAACAATGTCCGGGCACAGCCCGGACCTACGAAAAGCATGTCCGGGCACAGCCCGGACCTACGGGAACATGTCCGGGCACAGCCCGGACCGTCAGCGGAACCGGTAACTGACGCGAACGCCGCCGGCGAGTTCGTCGTAGCTCTCGGCGCCGGCATCGCTGTCGCGCTCGTCGTGCGCGACCCAGAACGTGGCCGTCATCGGGCGCGACAGGCGCCAGTCGAGGAACAGCCCGTACTCGGTGCGCTCGTCGGTGCGGTCGCCCGCCGGATCGTCGCTGTAGTCGGTCTCGGAATACCCCGCGCGCAATGACGCCTTCATCGTCGGCGTGAGCTGGTAGCCGAAGCGGGCGCTGAAACCCAGCTGTTCCTGGTCGCGCGGCTCCTCCTCGAAGTCCTGCGAATCGGCGACCACGCCGAAGTCCAGCGTGCAGCGCTCGCAGAGCCGGTCGTAGCCGTAGCCGAAATCGAAGCGGCTGCGTTCGACCATGTCGACCACATCGAAGTTGCTGTCGTTCGGTTGGAAATCGCTTCCGATCAGGCTGCTGCCGCCGAGGCCGATTCCCGAGTCGGTGAGTTCGTTGACGGCGGTCAGGCGGAAGCGGTGCCCCCCGGTGGCAAGCTGCCAGGCGGCCTGCGCCATGAACCCGCTCGCGTCGTCGTCGGTGTCGTTGCGCTCCGAGGTGTTCGCACCGAGCGAAACCGAGTAACCACCGCTGGCGAGCCGTACCGCGTAGGTGGCGAATACACGCTGGAACTGGAACTCCTCGTTCGTGTCGTCGAACTCCGACTCCATGTACTGGTAGCTGAGCGACAGCGTATCGGTCTTGCTGCGCAGGTGCTGCCACGACACCCCGCCCTGCAGGCGCTGGTTGTCGCTGTTGTCAGCGCTGCCGGTGACCGAGCGGTCGGAGTCGTCGTACGACACATCGAAGAACTGCGCATTGAACACCAGGTTGTCCACCGGCCCCATGCGCGCCACGAAGGTAGGCCCGGTCGAGATCACGTCACGGATCTGCTTGTTGTTGCGGATGTCGGGCTGGCGCGTGTCCTGCAACTGCTCGGAACGGTCGTGGCTCAGGTCCCATTGCAGCCGCCCCGGCAGGATATGCCACGTCAGCGCGGTGCGTCCGCGGATCACCGCATCCTCCTCGGTCGTATCGTGTTCGTAGTTGGCGAACTCCGTGTTGTACAGCACCTCGGCCTCGAGCGCAGTGCCGGCGCGCCGATAGCCGAGGTCGAGGTCGACGTACTCCTTCATTTCGGAGCGCTGGAACACCGAGCTGCGGTACGCGTTGTCGGTGTGTTCCGCGCCCACGCCGAGCACGACGATCGGGCCGTCCTCGGCCCGAACGGAACCGGCCACCGAGGCCGCCACCAGCAGCGATGAGCAGATGATGCGTTGCATGAGTCCTCCGGATATCCCAGCGCTTGCGCGCACAATCATAAAATTCCGACCTACGGGGATGGATCACGGTTGATCACCACCCCGGCCAGGCGATCGCGCCCGATCGCATCCGCCGCGGCGCGCAGGCGACTGATGCTCACACCACCGTAGGGCGCCACCAGCACCACGAAATCGCACCAGCGCGCCAGGCGCTGCGTGGTCTCGAGCTGCGAGGCGCCCGGCACGTCGAGCACCACGAAGCGGTCGCTGTAGCGCGAGCACGCCGAGCTCAGCAGGTGCTGCATGCCGGCCGAATTGAGCAGCCTGGTCTCGCGGATGTTGCTGCCGAAC
The DNA here is from genome assembly GCA_963204845.1 of Pseudomonadota bacterium. Taxonomy (GTDB): domain Bacteria; phylum Pseudomonadota; class Gammaproteobacteria; order Pseudomonadales; family UBA5518; genus UBA5518. The sequence continues at coordinate 19,750 of CAUJIL010000238.1, forward strand.
GGAATCACCCGCAGCCGCGGCACCCGCGAGGAATAAATGATGCCCTCGACGTCGAGCGTCGGATCGCCGAGGTAATCGGTCAGCCCGTAGTCAGGCGGCATCATCAGCAGTCGCTGCACCATCCCGCTGCCCGGCCCGCCCTCGATCAGCAGTGCCGTGCGGTGGTGGTCGAGCGCGATCGTCGCCGCCAGATTCGCGCTGACGAAACTGCCACCCGCGCCGGGCGTGACCCCGGTCACGCCAACCACGAAATTCTTGCCGTCGCTGCGCTCGAGCAAGCGGTCCAGCAACGACTTGAACGCTTCCATCACCGCCGGCATCGGCATCAGCGGGTGCACCAACCCGAGGTGGTCGAGCTCCGCGGGCATCAGCCGCGGAATTTCCTGCATCTCGGTGATGCGCGCGCGCGCCGGCCCGATGCGCTCGTTGCGCGGCTCTACGGCCGGTGCGTCGCGTTCCGCTGCCATGCCTGCCTCAGCCGTAAAGGAACAGGAACACGGCGGCCGCGGCCACCGTGGCGCTGATCAACAGCGCGACCATCACCACGCCGACGCGCACCCGGGCCCGCGCCTCGCGCGGCCGGTACTCCGGAATCACCGCCAGCACCGGCACCTCCACCTCCTCGAGCACGCCCTGCGCAAGCCGCACGCGATCATCGACCAGGATATGGCCAAGCAGCCGCACCGCCGCGATCAGGAGTCCGCCGAGCGCGGCGAACAGCACGTAGACCCAGCCCGGAATACCGTCCGGACGCAGCGGCAGCAGCGGCGCACGACTCACCGTGACCGGCAGCGCCGACGGCGTGGTTCGCAACTCCGCATCGAGCCGCAGTTCGTTCAGGCGCACGGACAGCTGGCGTTCGAGCGCGATCGCGTCGTCGTACTCACGCTGCAGATCGCGCAGCACCTGACTGCCTTCGATCAGGCTCGCGGTGTCCGTGTGTCCCTGCTCGAGCAGTGCCCGCAGCTCGCGCTCGCGCGCCTGCCTGGCGCGGATCTCCTCGGCGAGCGCCGCACGCCGTGAATCGAACTGCTGCCGCTCGACCGGCACGGACTGCAGCGCTTCACGCAGATCCGGGTGTTCACTGAACACCCGTTGACGCCGCTCATCGAGCCCGGCAAGCGCGCGCTCCCGATCCACGGCCGTGGCATCGGCGTTCACCCGCGCCAGTTCGGCTTCGACGCTCTCGAGTTCCGCGGCTGCAGCACGCAGCTGCGCGAGACGGCCGTCGAGCGCCGCAACGCGACGCGCCAGCGTGGCCTGCAAGTCACGACTCGAGCGCAGCTCGACCTGCAACGCATCGAGTTCGCCCTGCAACTGGCCGAGCCGCGCGCCCAGCGCCGACTCACCGCCTTGCGGCTGCGTGGCCAGCGCCGCCTTCAGGTCGGCGTCGGCCGTGCGCAGTCGCGCCCGCGCGTGCTCGAGTTGATGACCGAGATTTTCCTGCGCCAACCGGCGCTCGTTGCGCAGGAACTCCAGCTCGCGGCTCAGCGTGCGCGCGATCGCCGCGCTAACGCCATCGAAGGCCTGCGGTGCGGACGGCGCCGAATAGCGCAGCTCGAACTGTGCGCCGCGGTGCTCCACGGCCAGCAGCGGATCGTGACCCAGATGTCCGAGCACACGCGCGGTCACCTTGCCCGGATCGACCACACTGTGCGCGAGCGCGAGCTGCGCCGTGGTGGTGTAGCTGCGCGGCAGGAACCATGCGCCGGCGAGCAGCAGCAGGCACACGCCACAGCCGAGCGTGGCACTCGAGAGGCGGTGCGCGCGCACTTCCTTGCGCGCGATCTGCAGCAGCGCGTTCACCCGGCGTATCCCCTGCTCAGAACAGCCGCTCGGGAACCGTCAGCACGTCGGACGGCTGCAACTCGTAATTGGTCGCCATATCGCCCTTCTTCAGGATGTCGTCGAGGTACACCTTCAGCACCTGCGCGCTGCCACCGGCGCTGCGGTAGAGCTTGGTGGCGTTGGCCGACGCGAACTCGTTGGGACCACCCGCCTCGAGCACGAGGTCGAGTACCGTCATGCCCTTGCGGTGCGGCAGCGAGGCCGGCCGCAGCACCGCGCCCGTGATACGCACGCGCTGCTGGAAGTTGGCCGGGTTGGTGACCGTGACCGTCACCTCGGGATTGCGCACGTACTCCGAGAGCCGCGTGCGGATGGTATCGGCCAGTTCCTTCTCGGTGAGCCCGTCGGCCTTGAGTTCGCCCACCAGCGGCAGGCTGACCTCACCGTCGGGCAGCACGACCAGCCCGCCCGACAGATCCGGGTGCTGCCAGACGTTCACCGCGATCTGGTCACCCGCCCCGATCCGGTACTGCTGCACCTCCACCGGCTCGATCGGCGTGGCCGGCACGGCCGCGGCTCCGCCGGGCGCCGAGCCTCCGGAGGCGCAGCCGCCGAGCGCCAGCATCACCATCACTCCGATCAACAGTCGCTGCAGCATGATTCACCCCGTCGTTAGCGGCTGGATCGCCAGCGCGATCCGGTTGTTGTGGTGCGTGGCGCGAACGGCGCGCGTCAGGGAATCTGCGCCAGCAGCGCCATCGCGTCATCGTAGCCGTCGAATTCGCCTTTTTCCTCGGCCAGCATCCTGGCCTTCTGCAGATGCACCTTCGCGGTCTGCATATCGTTGCTGCGGAACAGCGCGGCGCCCAGGTGATAGCGGAAGATCGCCTCGTCGGGCGCGCGACGCACCACGCGCTCCAGGACCTGCACCGCCTTCGAGTGATTGCCCTGCTGGTACAGGATCCACGCGTAGGTGTCGGCGAAGTACGGCTGTTCGGCGGTCTCGAAGCGCTTGGCGATCTCGAAGGCCTCGGCAAGCCGTGCCGGATCGGTGCCGTCACCGGCCAGCAACACCGCCAGGTTGTTCGCGGCGCTGTCGGCGGCAGGCACATTTTCCAGCACCGCGCGATAGCGCGCGATCGCGCCGGCGCGGTCACCCTGGCGCTCGAGCGCAGCAGCCGCCAGCAACTGCAGGTCCATCGCCTGCGGGTTGGCTGCGAGCCCGCGGTCGTACACCGCCAGCGCCGCCGCCTGGTCCCCGGCGCGCAACGCGAGTTCCCCCAGACCGCGATACCCTGCGATCCACGCCGCATCGCGCGCCAGCCCTTCCTCGAGCACCGCGCGTGCGCGCTCGTCGGCGCCGTCCCGCAGCAGCTCGGCCACGAACAGCTGACGCGCCTGTGCATCGTCCGGGTTCGCCTTCACGAACGCAGCCACCTCGTCCATCGCTACCGCGGCCTTGTCCTGCTCGCGATAGCTGCGCACGATGCCGGCCAGCGCACCGGTCATGTCCGGCTTCGCCGCCAGCACTTCCCGGAAGCGCACGATTGCTTCCTCGTGTTGGCCCTGGCCCTGCAGCCCGAGCGCCTCGATGTATTTCGCGTAGTCGGGATTGCCCGCGCGCTCGCCGAGGTCGCCGGCGATCGCGTTGGCGCCCTCCCAGTCCTTCATCGCCAGCTTCGCCTGCAGCTCGAGCGCGCGCACGCGCTTCGAGGCGTCGGGCGCCGAAGCCAGCGGCTGCAGGACCTCGAGCGCCTTGTCGTAGCGCTGCTCGCCGATCAGCAGGCCGGCGAACTGCGTCACCGCGGCCTCGTTGCGCGGATCGATCTTCAACGCATCGACCAGGCTGGCGCGCGCCATCTCGACGGCGCCGTTCTGCAGGTGCGCTCGCGAGAGCAGCACGTGTGCGCGCACGCTGGACGGATCCTGCCCCAGCACCTTGCGCAGGTCCGTGATGGCCTCCTCGGTGCGCCGCTCGCCGAGGCGCAGCCCCGCGCGCGTGAGCAGCGCCTCGGCGTTGCCGGAATCACCCGCGAGGATCTCCTCGATCAGCGCCACCGCCTCGTCACCCTTGCCCTGGCGCAGCGCGATGCGCGCGAGCTGGTTGCGCGCGAACAGCGATTCCTCCTTCTCTGCTGACGCGGCCACCTCGCGGTATACCGCGGCGGCTTCGTCGAGCTCGCTCCGGCGCTCGTACAGTTCGCCCAGCGCGATCCGCAGCCGCGCCACACCCTCGCCTTCCTGTGCTATATAACCGCGCAGCACCTCGATCGCGGCATCCTGGTCGCGCTGCGCGAGCAGGCCGACCAGCGCCAGCTTGGCCTCCAGGCGCTGCGGCATCTCGGCGACCGCCGCACGCAATACCGATTCGGCCTCCGCCGCGCGCTCGTTCGACACCAGGTACGCCGCCAGCCCCTGGCGGTACGAAAGTTCCTGCGGCTTCTGCGTGATCAGGCGGTTCATCGCCTTCACCGCCTCGTCCACGTGCTTCTGCGTGGCGTGCTGCTGGAAATCGAGCAGCATCAGGGCATCGGAGTCGGGATGCTTCGCGAGCCCGTCGGCAATCGCCTGCGCCGCGCCCTCATGGTCGCGCGTGGACAGCAGCAGGCTTGCCAGCATGACCTGCGAATCGAGGTCCTCCGGCTGCAGTGCCAGCGCCTCGCGAATCTCCTTCAGCGCCTCTTCCACGCGCTGCTCGCGCGCATGCACCATCGCCTGCGCGCGCAGCACGCGGTAATCGCCGGCGGCAATCACGCGCGCACGGTCCACGCTCGCCTGCGCGTCGTCGGGCTTGCCCGCGGCCACGTGCAGCTGCGCAAGCTTCAGGTGGGCGTCCAGGTGCTTCTCGTCGATCTGCACCGTGCTCTGCAGTTCGCGGTACATCTCGGGGAAGGCCTTGCGCGACTCGAACACCAGCGCACGCAGGTAATGCGCCTCGGCGAGGCGCGGATCGAGCTTCAGCGCGTTGCGCAGCTCGATGTCCGCCTTCTTCATGTCCCCCTGCTCGACGAACGCGCGCGCGCTTTCCAGGTAGCCGCGCGCCTTCTCCTCGGGGCTGCCGCAGGCGGTGAGCGCCGCCGCCAGCGCGATTGCCGCCACCAGCCGGGTCCTGCCGTTACCTTGTCGCATCCGGTCCACCTCGATTGCCTTGCGCATCACACCTGCGCGATGTCGATTCCCTTGATTTCCAGCACCATTTCGCGCAACCGCTCGTCTTCCTCCGCGCGCGGCCGCCGTCCGGCCAGCTCGCGGATGATCGGCTTGGTACGGATCACTTCCATCACGATGTCGCAGCTCACCGGCCGCGCTTCCTCTGCGTAACCGTACACCAGCGCCATGTCGCAGATGTTGTTGATCGAACGCGGTATGCCACGGCTGTAATAGTAGACGGTCGCGCAGGCATAGCGGTCGAAGACCTCACCGGTGGCGCCGGCCACGCCCAGGCGGTGCTCGATGTAGGTGCGCGTCTCCGGGAAGTCCAGCGCCGGGATGTGGTGTTCCACCGAGATGCGCTGGGCGAACTGGCTGAGCTCGGGGCGCGCCAGCGTCTGCCCCAGCTCGGGCTGGCCGACCAGGATCAGCTGGATCAGCAGCTGCTCGCCGACGTTGACGTTCGAGAGCAGGCGCAGCTCCTCGAGCGTTTCGATGTCCATGTTCTGCGCCTCGTCGACGATGAGCACCACGCGGTGCCCCTGCACGTGCTCGCGCGCCACGAAGTCGATCAGCTGCTGGTACATCACGACCTTGTCGCGCGCGCCGGTCTCCAGGCCGAAGGCGGTCAGCACCCAGGTGAGCAGGTCACCGAAGCTGCGGTGCGTGTTGGTGATCACCCCGACCGTGAACTCGCGGTCCATGTGCTTCAGCAGGTGGCGGATCAAGGTGGTCTTGCCCGAGCCGATCTCGCCGGTGATCAACGAGAAGCCGGCCTGGTTCTGCAGGCCGTACTCGAGCATCGCCAGCGCGACCGCGTGCTTCTTGCTGAGGAACAGGAATTCCGGATCCGGAACGAGCGAGAACGGTTTGCGCGTCAGCCCGTAGAACTTTTCGTACATCGCCTGCGCTTACCGCTTGTCACCGTAGTAGTGCCGATAATAGTAACCGCCGATCCCGGCATCGGCCTTGTTCAGCACCCAGCCGAGCAGGTTGGTCTTCTGCAACAGCCGCCGCGCCTCGTGCAGTTCGACGGCCGTGTTGCCGCCGTTCTCCACCACCAGCAGCGCGCAGTCGAACTGCGGCAGAAAGCCGAGCGCATCGCCCGAGGCAAGCAGCGGCGGCAGGTCGAACATCACGATGCGCGATTCGTAGCGCGAGCGCAGCTCCTGCACCAGCTCGTTCATCTTGCGCGAGCCGAGCAACTCGGTGGAGTTCGAATAGCTGCCGCAGCTCGGCAGCACCACCAGCCGTTCGACGCCCGGATTGACCAGCACCTCCTCGACCGTCGCCTGCCCGGACAGGTAGTCACCCAGCCCCTTCTGCACCTGCAGCCCGAAATAGCCCGCCACGCGCGGCTTGCGCAGATCCGCATCCACCAGCAGCACGGTCTGGTTCGCGTCCAGCGCAATCGACAGTGCGATGTTCGCGGCCATGGTCGACTTGCCCACCCCCGCGGTGGCGCCCACCACGGCCAGCGTGCGCCAGCCGTTCTCGCGCATCGGCTGCAGGATCTTCGTGCGCAGGATGCGGAACAGGTCCGCGTTGTGGTCACTGAGGTGCGCGACCAGGCGGTTCTTCACCCACGCATCGGCCGCATCGCCGCTCACAGCGGTGCGCGAATACGCAATCGTGGCCAGATCAGTCTGCTCGGGAGCCCGCGGAACACCCGCCGCCACCGCGGGCACCGCCGCCTCGGCAGTCGTCTTCGGAGCCTCGGCGCGCGCCTTCGCGAGCGCCTTTTCGATCAGTTCCATGTGTGCGTTCTCCCGCCCCGCGCAGGGGCATGCACGATCAGACCAGATGCGTGAGTCGGTCCACCAGTGACAGCCAGAGCAGATCGAGCGGCGTGACTGCGAAATGCACCACCAGCAGCAGCACCAGCAGCGCGAGCAGCCCCGCGCCGGCGTACAGCCAGTGCCTCGCCAGCCCTGGCCGCGCCGCGGCATCCTCGCCGCCGATCAGCGGAATCACCGCCAGCGGCGCACTGCCCATCGCAGCCACGATCGCCGATTGCCCCCACAACGCGGGCTGCAGCATCTCGAGCAGCAGCGCGAGTCCGAAGCCCGCACCCAGCGCCGCTGCCACCACCAGCAGCATCAGCTGGCTGCGCTGCGGCGCGAACGGTTCGTCCGGCAGGCTCGGCGGCTCGATCACCGAGAAACGCTCGCCCATCTGTCCTTCCTCGAGGTTCTGGGCGATCTTCGCCTCCAGCTCCTTGTTGCGCAGCTCCTGGTACTTGCCGCGCGTATTGTCGAGGTCGCGCAGCAGGTTGTTGTACTCCTGCTCTATCTGTGGCGCCCGGCTGATGCGGTCCTGCACGTCGGCGATCTGCTTTTCCACCGCCGCACGCTGCTCGGTCAGGAAACCGATCTCGGCCCGCGCCGCGTCGAGCTGGCTGCTCAGTTGCAGCATGGCCGGACTCTGCACGGGCTGCGCGGCCGTCTCGGGCGCCGTCTGCTTCATTTCCTCGATGCGTTCACGCAGCGCGACCACCTGCGGGTGCTTCTCGGTGTACTGGGTCAGCAGCTGCGCGAGCTGCTGCTCCAGCTCCCACAACGAGCCCCCACCGCCCTGCTGCTGGGTGCCGGCGCTGCTCACCAACGCCATCTGCGACTCGATCAACCCCACCTTGCCCTTGGCGGCCTCGATGCTGCCACGGATATCGCGGTGCGCCGCGTTCAGCCGCTCCAGCGCCTGCGTGTTGGCCTGGGCCAGCTCCGGCAGCGCGTCGCGGTTGTTCTGCTTGAACTCGGCCACGCGCGCCTCCTGCGTCGTGATCTCTGTCTGCAGGCGGTTCGCCTCGGAACGCAGGAACTCGGTGGTCTCCTCGGCGCGCGCGGTACGTGTGCGCACGTTCTCGGCCAGGAACAGGTTCAGCATCTCGCTGTTGACCTGCTGCGCCGTCTTCGCGTCGCGGTGCTCGAAGGACAGTATGAACGCGATCGTCATCCCCTTGCCGCGCCCCTCGGCCATCTGGCGCGTGATCTTCACGCCCTGGCGCAGCCGCTCGGCCAGCTCGCTCGGCCCCAGCCGTTCCTGCGCCTCGGGGAACAGCCCGAACTTCTTGATGATCCCCAGCGAGTTCTGCGTGGTGAGCACGCGCTGCTGGATCACCTGCAGCCGCTCGTCGGCGTAGGTGGTGATGGTGGAGCGCACCAGCGTCTCGGGCACCTGCTGGCTCTCGATCAACACCGTTGCGTCCGAGCGGTACATCGCGGGCAGCACCTGTACGATCAGCGTGCCCAGCACGAGCACCACCACCAGCGGCACCGCGATGAAGAACCGCCGCCGCCAGAACATGGCGATGTAATCCGCTATCGAGGTCTCGTGCGTGCCTTCCATCGTTACCCTGCGCATCCCCCGGACTGGTCCCGAAGTATAGACGGTCCCCGTGACCGGACAGATCCGTTCGTCGGCCAGCGGTCCCGGAATGGTCTAGACTAGCGCCATGCCAATGCAGGGATACGCAAACAGCAAGCCGCTCGCTCAGCCCTTCCGCTGGTTCGCGGCGGGCTGCGTGGCCGCGTGTCTGGTGCATCTGGGCTCGCTGCGTCCGCTGATCGCCAAGTGGCTCATGTTCGACCAGAGCATGGGGCACGCGTTGGTGCTCTTCCTCGTGATCTGCGGCTGGCTGTGGTCCGGCCGCACGCATTTCGATCATCTCGCGCGTGCGCCCTCGCGACGCGGGGTGGGGATGATCGGGCTGGCCACACTGGCGTGGTTCCTGGCCGCTCTGGGCGACATCGAACTGCTGGAGCAGCTCGCGCTGATCGCGATGTTCTACTCGCTCGCGGTGCTGGTGGCCGGCTGGCGCTCGGCGGTCAGCATCGCGCCGCAGCTCGCGATGCTGCTGTTCTGCGTCCCCATCTGGGACGAACTGAACGGTCAACTGGTGGACCTGAGCGCGTTCATGGTCGGCAGCTTCTTTTCGTTCACGCCGATCACCTCGCACGTCGCCGGCAACGCGATCACGCTGCCTGCGGGTACCGTCGTGATCGCCGGTGGCTGCTCGGGGTTGCGCTACCTGATCGTCGGACTCGCGATGGCGAACCTCGCCTCGAGCATGAACCGACTGCGGTTCCGCCATCAGCTTGTCGCCAACCTGCTCGCGCTCGGACTGATGCTGGCCGTGAACTGGGTACGGATCATCGTGATCGTGTTCGTGGCCTACTACACCGACATGCAGGGCCATCTGGTTCGCCACCACGAGAACTTCGGGTGGATGGTGTTCGGCGTGGCGCTGCTGCCGCTTCTTCTTTATGCACGCCACGCCCCGCATCGGCCGGAAGGCGAATGAGATGAGCGCTGCACGCACCGCCACCGCCACCCTGACGCTCGCGCTCGGATTCGCGATGCTGCTGCTTGGCCGTGCGCTGCTGGCGATCTACCCGGCCCCGTCGGCCGACACCGAACGCCCGTGGGACATTCCGGCCGAACTGCAGGTGTGGGACGGCTATTTTCCCGGAAATTTCCGCGCCAGCGCGGACCCGATCCCTGCGGTCCAGACGGTGACGCTGGCGTTCGATGGCCACCCGTACCGCTTCCAGCGCTTTGCCCACAGCGTAGAGCGCGCCGACGCGGACCTGGTCCCCTGGTTCTCGGATCTGCACGACAAGCAGTGGATCCGGGTGGGCAGCGCACGTGTCGAGGTCGAGGGCGGCCCGCCGATCGCCGTGCTCGCGCTGGAGCGCATGAGCGGATCGCACGCGCTGGTGCTCGCGTACAGCTACCGTACCGGTCCCTACGCGAGCACCTCGTTCAACATCGCGAAGCTGCTGCAGGTTCCCGCCAAGCTCGGCGCCCACAACCGCTTCGAGATCCTCACCGTGGCAGCCCCGTGCAGCAACGACTGCGGCGAGGTGTCTCGCCGCGCGGCCCAGGTACTGACCGGGATCCTCAGCGCGAACTCGCCCTGATCAGTTCGCGAACTTGGCTGAGACAGCAGCAAACCAGGAACTGCAGACATATACGCCTATTGTCGTCCATATCTGAACGGATATAATCTTGAAGCAGACACGGAAGCTGTTGTATTGGGAAGGATCTTCCAAACACATAGAGGCGATACGTTCCGCGCGGTCTACACGGTACGTGTCGGCGCCGCAGTGCATGTGCCGCACGCATTCCAGAAAAAATCCAAATCGGGCATTTCTACGCCACGGGCTGACGTAAACCTGATCGAGAAGCGACTGAAAGCAGTGCTCGCCCGCTACGCGGCGAGCGGGAGAGACGAGCTATGAGCGGCAGCCACCACCCAAAAGGTACCAGCAACGTACTCACGGATCTCGGATTCGAGGACGCGGCCGAACTGTCGGCCAAAGCCGCGCTCGCACTCGAACTCAATGGACTGCTCGACGAACGGGGACTTAGCCAAACCGAGGCTGCAACCATCACAGGTATGACGCAGCCCAAGGTTTCACAGGTTCGACGGTACAAGCTTCAGAACATCTCGCTGGAGCGGCTCATGCAGGCGCTCGTGTCGCTGGATCGGCATGTTGAGATTGTGGTTCAGCCTGCCTGCAGCACGACGGCCCCCGGGATTACCGTTAGCGCAAGACACCCATGACCACCTCAGCCATCCGCCGCAGGTGCCGCTCGCTCACCCGGTCGTGCAGCGGCAATGTCAGCAGCCGCTCCGCGAATCGGGTAGCGTCCGGCACCGGCGGCAGCGGGCTCAGCACTGCGTCGACGCCCCTGACCCTTGGTAGCTCCACTTCGTAGAACGCACTTGCGCCGAGGTCACGCAGGCGACGCAGCACAGTGTCACGATGCGCGCGGTCAACGAAGAGCAGCGGGTAGCGCAACAGGCGCCCCGCGCGGGCGGCGAGTCGCCGCGGCAGCAACTCCACGCCCGCGCAATCGTCCAGCAGTTCCGCGATGCGGGCCTCGCGCCAACGCGAACGCGCCAGCCACGCGCCGATGTTCGTCGCGGCCAGTTCGCGGCGGACGCGGTCCATTGCCATGATCGCATCCAGCGCGTGGTAGCGCGTCTCGCCCAGGCCCAGCCCCGGCAAGCGGCTCAACAGTCCGTATGGCAGCGGATGCAGCAGCGCCGCGAACACGCGGCGCTTCAGCGTGCCCAGCGCCGGCATCGTGTGCTCGGGTGCGCGCACCGCCTGCGCGAGCTCGCTGCCCTCGGGGAGCAGCAGTGCGCCACCGCCCAACAGGTTCACGGGCTTGCCGCGCCCGAAACTCACGACGCGCGCGGCCACCGGCGCCGCCGGCGGGGCTTCCGGCCACCACTGCGCACAATCCTCGATCAGCAGCGCGCCGCAGCGTGCCGCGCGTGCGGCCAGCTCCGGCAAGCGCTCGGCGATGCCGAGGAAATTGACCGCCACCACGGCCGCGACGCGCTCGCTGCAGGCGCGCTCCAGCGCGTCCGGATCGAAGGCCGGATCATCGGCGCCGCAATCCACCAGCACCGGCCGTGCGCCGGCGAACAGTGCCGCGGCGATCAGGTCGGGGCAGGCGTACGCCGGCAACAGCACCTCGCGACGCCCGGGCCGGCACGCCAGCGCAGCGATCAACGCAGCGGCAAGCGCCGCAGTGCCCGAGTTCAGCCACACCGGCACAAAGCCGAACATATCGTAGGTCCGGTCAATTGACCGGACATTAGCGGGTTGGCTTGGCAACTCGAATGTCCGGTCGGAGACCGGCAGCACCGGCTGCCCGACCGGCGGCAGGCGCGCGATCATCGCGCGGACGGCTGCCAGACGGTCATGCGCCGGCCCGCCAGGAACTGCCGCGTCGCGTCCGCGATCGCCAGATTGACCTGCACGAAGAAATACACGATGCGCAGCGGCCCCACCTCACGCAGCGCCGGGCGCCAGTGCGCGAGTGCCGCCACCGCGTAGAACACGAGTTGCCCGGCCATCGCCAATAGATAGAAGGCACCCGCATCGAGCGCGCAGACGGTGGCGAGCAACAGCCCCGCCAGCGCCCACGGCACCAGCCAGCGCATCAGCTTGTGCCCGATGAGCTGCCAGGCGAACCAGCCGTGGCGGCGCGGGTCCAGCACCTCGGGGTGACGCGCCAGTCCGGTCATGCCGCGCAGCACGGTACGCACCTTGCGCGCGTACTCGCGCGCCGGATCCTGCAGATCCTGGTAGTAGCCGAGCACATCGGGCGCAGTGACCGCCCGCAGCCCCAACCGCGCGCAGTTCAGCGCGGTGTTGAAGTCGCTCGGCGACTGGATGTCCCACAACTCGCAGACCGTGCGGCGCGCCGCGAAGAACGACCCCGACAGCCCCACCAGCCCGGCCAGCCGGGATTCCAGCCGGCGCAGCCACATCTCGTAGCGCACGTAGAGCCCCTCGCCGGCCACGGCGCCGTCCCGGCTGACGAAACGGTCCTCACTGGACACCGCGCCGACCGCCGGATCCCCGAAGTGCGCCACCAGGCGGCGCAACGCCTCGGGCGGCATCCCGGTCGCAACGTCGGAGAACACCAGGATCTCGCCGCGCGCGGCGCGGATTGCACACAACTGCGCGTTTTCCTTGCCCAAGCGTTCGCCGGCACGCACCAGGTCGATGCCCTGCCCGGCCTGTGCCGCCACGATCGCCTCGGTGCCGTCGGTGGACGCATCGGAGGCCACGATCACCTGCAGCCGTTCGCGCGGGTAATCGAGCGCCGCCACGTTGGCGAGCTTGGCGCCGATGCGCGCCTCCTCGTTGTGCACGGTCACGATCAGCGTCAGCGCCGGCAACTCGGCCCCGAGCGGCGACGGCTGCGCCACGGAGCCGCGCAGGCGCACTGCCAGCCACAACAGCAGCGGATAGATGAAATAGCTGTACGTCGCCGCGAGCGCGAACAGCCAGAAAAGCGCCTCTGCCATACCTCGCCACACCCCTCCGTACTTCGCGCCGCGCGCCGATGACTGCTACCCTTGCCCGAGTAACCCAGTGTAGCCAGCGATCATCACCTTGTCGTTTTCCGCGCCGCCAGTATCGGTCGTGCACCTTGCCTCGGGGGACCGCTGGGCCGGTGCCGAGGCCCAGTTGTTCACACTCGTCACGCAACTCGCGCGCGAGCAGCAACTGCGCGTGGCCGTGGTGCTGCTGAACGACGGCGAACTCGCCTCCAGGCTGCGCGCCGCCGGCATCGAGGTCAGTGTATTCGACGAGTCGCGACTGGGGTTCCTCGCGCTGTTGCGCGGCATCCACCGCGTGCTGCGCGAGCGTCGACCAGACCTGGTGCACACGCACCGCCAGAAGGAGAACATCCTCGGCGCGCTCTGCGCCTGGCGGCTGGGAATCCCCTCGGTGCGCACCGTGCATGGCGCGCCGGAGTTCGCGCCGCGCAGCCTGCCGAAACGCCTGCTCGTTGCCTTCGACCGCTGGCTGGGCAGGCATGTGCAGCGGCGCGTGATCGCGGTGTCCGAGGATCTGCGCGGCAAGCTGCTCGCGCATTATCCCGCCCCGAGGCTGCGCACCATCGAGAACGGCATCGACCTCGAGGCGGTGCGCGCCACTGCCATGCCACCGGCCACGCTCGACGACGCGCCACCCGGCACGCAGCACGTCGGCATCGCGGGCCGGCTCGACCCGGTCAAGCGCATCGACCTGTTCCTCGCGATGGCGGCCGAGCTGCTCGGCCGCGCCCCGCAACGCTGGCGTTTCCACGTGTTCGGCGAAGGGCGGCTCGACGCGGATCTGCGCGCGCAGGCCGAGGCACTCGGCATCGCGCAGGCGGTGCGTTTCCACGGCCACCGCAGCGACATCGGCGCCTGCCTCGCGGCGCTCGATGTGCTCGTGATGTGCTCGGACCACGAAGGTTTGCCGATGACCCCGCTGGAGTCGATCGCGGTGGGCACGCCGGTGGTGGCACATGCAGTCGGCGGCCTGGTACCGATCCTCGAAGGCGGCTGTGGTGGCACGCTGGTAAGCGATCACTCGCCGCGCGGCTACGCCGATGCAGTGGAACGCACACTTCTGGCCGGTCGCGACGCGCTGATCGCGCGCGGGCGTGAGCGCCTGCAGCAACGCTACGCGGCCGGCGCGAACGCGGCAGCCGTGGCCGCGATGTACCGCGAGGTGCTCCGAGGGAGCTCCGCGAATGCCGGTGGAGAATGACGCATGGGTGCCGTGGCACACAGATACGCCGTACACGCGACGGCCGTGGCCATCGCACCTTGCCCCATGTGGTCTACAGTTGCCTGTGTCGGGTTCACGAATGCGAGTGGACGCTACGGTATCGCCCGGCCTGACGGCATCAAACCAGCGCGCCATGCGGAGGTCTGCAAGTCGATGAACTCCGAGATTCACACACCGTCCCTCGTGGCAGCATGCGCACGATGAGCCCCGTACCCGTCGTCGTTCTCGGTGAAGGCGTCACCGCGCTCGGCGTGCTGCGCGCCTTCGGTCGCAAGGGCATACCGGTGCATGCACCGTGCAGCCGCAAGGACCCGATGCGCCATTCGCGCTTCTTCCGTCCGCTGCCGGGCTTCGTGTCCGCGGACGGACGGGGGCTCGCCGCCGACCCCGCCCCGCTCGCCGAGGC
>CAUJIL010000239.1 GCA_963204845.1 Pseudomonadota bacterium
TATCACCGCATCGAGGGCGTCGGCACGGTCGACGAGATCCGCGCGCGCGTGCTGCAGGCGCTGGCTTGAGGCCATGGCGCCACGCGCGCAGGGCGCGGCCTTGGACGCGTCCGTGACGGCTGAACAAACACCCGGCTGGCACCCCCGCGCCGCGGTGATCCTGGTCAATCTCGGATCGCCGCGCGCGCCCACTCCTGCCGCGGTCGCGGCGTTCCTCGCCGAGTTCCTGTCGGACCAGCGTGTCGTCGAGCTGCCCCGGCTGCTCTGGCAACCGGTGCTGCGCGGCATCGTGATCCCGTTGCGGGCCAAGCGCGTCGCGCACGCCTACGCGTCGATCTGGGACGGGGATTCGCCGTTGCGCACCATAGCGCTGCGCCAGCGCGAGCGGCTGCAGCAGCGGCTGCGCGCGAGCCTCGGCGACACGGCCCCGTGGGTGCGGCTGGCAATGACCTATCAGGGGCCATCGATCGCCGCCACGATCGAGGATTGCCAGCGTCGCGGCATCGAGCGCATCGTCGTGCTGCCGCTCTATCCGCAGTACTCCGCCACCACCACCGCCGCGGTGTTCGATCAGGTCGCGCGTCATCTGCTGCGCACGCGCTCGCTGCCGGGACTGCACCTCGTGCGCGATTACCACGACGCGCCCGGATACATCGCTGCGCTGGCCGCCAGCGTGCGCGAGCATCGGGACCGCCACGGCCGTGGCGCGCACCTGCTGTTGTCGTTTCACGGCATTCCCGAGGTCAACGTACGGAAGGGCGATCCATATGCGCGCCAGTGCGAGCGCACGGCGCAGCTGCTCGCGGAGGAACTCGGCCTCGGCGACGGCGACTGGACGCTCGCGTACCAGTCGCGCTTCGGGCGCCAGCGCTGGCTGATGCCGTACACCAACGAGACGCTGCGCCGCCTGGCGGCCGATGGCGTGCGTTCGGTGGACGTGATGTGCCCCGCGTTCGCCGCCGATTGCCTGGAAACGCTGGAGGAAATGGCGGTGGAAAACCGTGCGGTGTTCCTCGAGGCGGGCGGCGCCGAGTACCGCTTCATCGCGTGTCTCAACGATCGCGACGACCACATCGCGATGCTGCACGACATCGTGCTCGCGAGCGGATGCGTCGATCGGCGTGCGTGCGATCGCGCCGATTGAACTGCCATCGCGCGTGCGCACGCGCTTTTCGTGCGCGCTTTTGTTGAACGTGCGCGAGCGAAGTGCTATTTTTCCAGCGGGTTGTGTAGTGCGCTGATAGTGTTCGTCTCGTTCCAATCGAAACAAGGAGTCCGATAATGGCTAAAGCAGCGGCGAAGAAAGCTCCCGCGAAGAAGAAAGCGGCCGCCAAGGCCGGTGGGAAGAAGAAGCAGCAGCGGCTGTCGCTCGGCGAGCGCATCATGCAGCTGGAGAAGAATGCCGAGAAGGAGATCAAGGGTCTCGCGTCGGCACTCGAGAAGCGCGCGAAGGCGGATCTGCGCAAGGCTATCGACAAGTTCGAGAAGAAGTGGCTGAAGGAGCGCAAGCGGAAGCACGCCAAGCGTATCGGCGATGCGCAGAAGAAGATCAAGGCCAAGGTCTCGGCGCTGAAGAAGAAGGCGAGCGCAAAGGGCAAGAAGAAGCCGGCCGCTCGCGCACGCAGGCAGTCCTCGGCGACCGCCCAGGCATCCTGAGCCGTCGCGTCCCCAGGGACCGCGAAGCCCGCCTCCCGCGTCAGCGGGGGTGCGGGCTTCGTTGTTTTCAGGCGCCTGATCTTCCCGCGATCGCAGCGTCCGGCACCCGGAGTCCTGTCGCATGACACTGCTGCTCGGCATCGAAACCTCGTCGTCTCGCTGTTCGGTCGCGCTCGGTGACGGCGAGGCGATCGAGGAACTCGTCGAGGACCGTCCGCGCGAACACCACGCGATCATCCTGCCGATGGTCGCCGAACTGCTGCGCGACGCGGATGTGGGCCTGCGCGAGCTGGACGCGATCGCCTTCGGCCGTGGCCCGGGTTCGTTCACCGGATTGCGCATCGCCGCGAGCATCACGCAGGGGCTGGCCTTCGGCGCCGGTCTGCGCGTGATACCGGTTTCCTCGTTACAGGCGCTCGCGGCGGATGCCGGTGAACGTTCGGGTCGCGCTGCCTGCGAGGTGCTGGTGGCGGTCGATGCGCACATGGGGGAGCTCTACTGGGGGCGCTACGCGTGGACGCCGTCCTCGCTGCGGATCCTGTGCGACGACGGGCTTGCCCGCACGGACGGTTTCGACGCTGGCGTGGGCGATGCAACGATCCTCGCCGGCGATGCGTGGACCGTCTATCCGCAACTGCGTCTGCGGCACGACGCGCCGCTGCTCGCCGCCGCTCCCGCGGCGCGCCAGGTGGTTCGCATCGGCGCGCGCACCGAGCGCGGTCACTGGATCGACGCGCGGCACGCCGAGCCGGTCTACGTGCGCAGCGCTTCGGTATGGAAGAAGCGTACCGGGCAGCCGGAGCACTCCTGAGGTAGCTGTTTATCGGTGTCCCGCCCGGTTGTTATACTCGCGCGATCACCGCTATACGGGCACGGGACCCGCTGACACGGCATGCAGATCAGCTCGCGTTCAGGCATATCGTCGGTGCTGCCGGCAGCGCCGGGCGGCGCCGCGCGTGCCGGCGACGCCGCCGCGTTGGCATCGGGGAAGCGCGACGATGCGCATTCCGGTGCGGCGCGCGGCGTCGGTGAACGCGACGACGCAAACCGCGCGGGCGCCACGGAACGCGTGCGCGTGCGGCGCATCGACGACTCCGGTCTCGCACCGGGCCCCGCGCGCAATGCGGTGGCGGCGTATCTGGCGGTCGCGCGCACAACGGTGTTCGATGCCGCTGCCGGCGAACTCGCCGGCATCGATGTCATCGTCTGATCCGCGTCCTGCCGTCCATCCACCCCAGTTCGTTGCCGGAGGACTCGTGGCGCGACTCGCTTTCATCGGCCTCGGCGTGATGGGTTACGCCATGGCCGGGCATCTGGCACGTGCCGGTCACGCGCTGCGGGTGTTCAACCGCACGCCGGCGAAGGCCGAACGCTGGGTGGCCGAGTTCGGCGGTGAACTGGCGCTCTCGCCGGCCGACGCCGCGCAGGGTGTCGAGGTGGTGTTGTGCTGTCTGGGCGACGACCACAGTGTGCGCGAGGCGGTGCTGGGCACCGGCGGCGTGCTCGCGACGCTGGAACGCGGCGCGGTGCTGGTCGATCACACGACGGCGTCGGCGCACCTCGCGCGCGAACTGGCCGGGCGGCTGGCCTCGCACGGAGGCGGTTTCATCGATGCGCCGGTCTCGGGTGGGCAGTCCGGCGCCGAGCGCGGCGTGCTGACCGTGATGGCCGGCGGCAACGGCGGCGATTTCGAGCGCGTTCGGCCGCTCCTGGGCTGCTACGCGCGCTCCGCGCGGCTGCTCGGATCGGCCGGCGCGGGGCAACTCGCGAAGATGGTCAACCAGATCTGCATCGCGGGCCTGCTCGAGGGGTTGGCCGAAGGACTGCATTTCGCGCGTCGCGCGGGGCTGGATCCGGAGGCGGTGATCGAGGTGATCGGCAGCGGCGCAGCGCAGTCGTGGCAGATGGACCACCGGCACCGCACGATGCTGGCCGGCGAGTACCGGCACGGTTTCGCGGTCGACTGGATGCGCAAGGATCTGGCGATCGTGCTCGCCGAGGCGCGTCGCAACGGCGCACGGCTGCCGGCCACGGCGCTGGTCGACCAGCTCTACTCCGAGGTGCAGGCGATGGGTGGAGGACGCTGGGATACCTCGAGCCTGCTGGCACGTCTGGAGCGCGATACAGAGGACGAGCAGCTATGAGCGAGGACACGCAGCACGACTTCACGCAGGATCTGATCGGGTTTCTCGCCGCTTCGCCGACGCCTTTCCATGCGGTGGAACAACTGGCCGCGTTCCTGGCGGCGCGGGGTTTCGGGGAACTCGCCGAGACCGCGCGCTGGAACTGCGTCCCGGGCGGGCGTTACTACGTGCGACGCAACGGCTCCTCGCTGATCGCCTTCGTGAAGGGACGCACGCCGGCGCCGGATGCCGGTATCCGCCTGGTCGGCGCGCATACCGACAGCCCGTGCCTGAAGCCCAAGCCCTGTCCCGAGCTGCGTCGCAGCGGCTATCTGCAACTCGGCGTCGAGGTCTACGGCGGCGCGCTGCTGAACACGTGGTTCGACCGCGAGCTGTCGCTGGCGGGGCGCGTGAGCTACGCCGGCACCAGCGGTGTTCGCCATGCGCTGGTCGATTTCCGCGCGCCGCTGGCCGTGATCCCCAGCCTCGCGATCCACCTCGACCGCGAGGCCAACGCCGGGCGCGCGGTCAACGCGCAGAACCATCTGCCGCCGGTGCTGGCGCTGGCGGCGTCGGAGGCGCGCGACTTCAACGCGCTGGTGCTGGCGCGGCTGCGCGAGGAACACCCGGAGTGCGCGGCGCTCGGCGTGCTGGATTGCGAACTGTCGTTCTACGACACACAGGCGCCGCGGCTGGCCGGCCTGCAGCGCGAGTTCCTCTGCGGGGCGCGCCTCGACAACCTGCTGAGCTGCTTCGCGGCGGTGCGCGCGCTGGCCGGGTGCGCGGGCGAGTTCGATGCGGTAGCGGTCTGCAACGACCACGAAGAAGTGGGCAGCGTGTCGATGGCAGGGGCGCAGGGGCCGATGCTCGCGGCATTGCTGGCCCGTCTGTACCCGGACCGCGAGGACCGCGAGCGCGCGCTGGCGCGTTCGCTGCTGGTGTCGGCGGACAATGCGCACGGAGTGCATCCGAACTTCGCCGACAAGCACGACGGCAACCACGGTCCGCTGCTGAACGCCGGGCCGGTGATCAAGGTGAACTCCTCGCAGCGCTATGCGACCTCGAGCGAGACCGCGGCGATCTTCCGCTGGCTGTGCGAACGCGAAGGCGTGGCGGTACAGAGCTTCGTGGTGCGCAGCGACATGGGCTGCGGCAGCACCATCGGCCCGCTCACGGCGGCGAACATCGGCGTGCGCACGCTGGACGTGGGCGTGCCGATGCTCGCGATGCATTCGGCGCGCGAGTTCGCCGGTGTGCACGACCTGCCGGCGCTGACGCGTGTGCTGCGGCGGCTCTACGACGAGCCGGTGGTGTAGGTCGGGCTCCACAGGCTGCCGCACACCTCGTGGGCCGTCGCGGACCCCCTTTCAATCCGGCGGATGTGGTCGTTCTCCGTCGGCATGAATGCCGACCTGCGTCCGGCGCGAACGGCGGTGGGCGGACGCGCAACCGGCGCGTTGCGATGCGCTAGTTTCCGGTGTAGACCGGTGCGCGCTTGGCGAGGAAGGCCGCGACGCCCTCCTGGCCGTCGGCGGTGACCGCGGCGGCGGCGATTTCGCTGCCTTCGAGGTCCAGCTGCGCCTCCAGGGTGTTCTGGCAGGTCGAGACCAGCAGCCGCTTCACCGCGCCGTAGGCCTGCGTCGGGCCGGACGCGATCTCGCCGGCCAGCGCCGTGGCTGCCGCGGGCAGTTCGGCGTCGTCGACCACGCGCGTGACGATGCCCCACTGCAGCGCCTCTTCGGCGTTGAGGCGCCGGTTGGTCAGGATCAGTTCCTGCGCGCGACGCAGGCCGACCACCCGCGGCAGGAAGTGGCTGGCGCCGGCGTCGGGCACCAGCCCGGCGGCGGTGTAGGCGAGGGCGAACTTCGCCGAGCGCGCGGCGAGCACCAGATCTCCGGCCAGCGCGAGGCTGAAACCCGCGCCCGCCGCGGCGCCGTTCACCGCGACGATCAGCGGTGCGCGCATGCGCGCGAAGTTCGAGATCGCGCCGTGCAGCAGCAAGGTCAGTTCCTTCAGGTGGCTCTGCAGGCGCGCGGCGTTGGCCACGAAGCCGTTGAGGTCGCCGCCGGCGCAGAACATGCGTCCGTTGGCCGCCAGCACGACCGCGCGCACGCTGGCGTCGTGGCGGCAGTCGAGCGATGCCTGCAGCAGTTCGCCGGCCATCTGCAGATCGATGCCGTTGGCCGCCTCGGGGCGGTTCAGCGTGATACGGGCGATCGCGCCCTCGCGCGCGAAGTGGATGGTTTCGAAAGCGCGCATCGATCGAGTCTCCTGCCGGCGGGTAGCGACGAAGGCGCGAGTATGGGCAGCGTGTCCGGGCCGGTCAATCGAGCGGGCCGATTGGCGCGGCCTCGCCGCGGCACGTATCATGAGCGGCCTTGCGCGGGAAGGGTACGCATGAGACAGCAACGTGTTCTGACGGGAATCACCACCACCGGCACGCCGCACCTCGGCAACTACGTCGGTGCGATACGGCCGGCGATCGAGGCGAGCCGCGAGCCGGGGGTGCAGTGTTTCTATTTTCTCGCCGACCTGCATTCGCTGATCAAGAACCAGGACCCGGAACTGCTGCGCCGCTCCACGCGCGAGATCGCCGCGACGTGGCTGGCCTGCGGCCTGGATGCCTCGCGCGTGGTGTTCTACCGCCAGTCGGACATTCCCGAGATCACCGAGCTGACCTGGCTGCTCAGCTGCATGACCGCGAAGGGCCTGATGAACCGCGCGCACGCCTACAAGGCCGCCGTGCAGTCGAACCAGGAAGCGGGGCAGGACGACGATTTCGGTATCACGATGGGGCTGTACAGCTACCCGGTGCTGATGGCGGCCGACATCCTGATGTTCGGTGCCGACCGTGTGCCGGTGGGGCGTGACCAGATCCAGCACGTCGAGATGGCGCGCGACATCGCGCAGCGGTTCAATCACCACTATGGCGATCACCTGGTGCTGCCGACCGCGGTGGTCGACGACGAGGTGGCCGTGCTCGCCGGGCTGGACGGACGCAAGATGAGCAAGAGCTACGGCAACACGATTCCGTTGTTCCTGCCCGAGAAGCAGCTGCAGAAGCACGTCAACCGCATCAAGACCAACCTGCAGGAACCCGGCGAGCCGAAGAACCCGGACGAATCGACGGTGTTCCAGGTCTGGCAGGCCTTCGCGAACCCGCAGCAACGCGAGGACATGCGGCGCGAGTTCGCGGCCGGCATCGCGTGGGGCGAGGCGAAGCGCCGGCTGTTCGAGCTGCTGAACGGGCAGTTGCGCGAGCCGCGCGCGCACTACGAGGAACTGATCGCCCAGCCGGCGCTGATCGAGCGCTTGCTGCAGGAGGGTGCCGAGCGCGCGCGCTCGTACAGCCGGCCGTTGCTGGCGCGGCTCAGGGAAGCGGTGGGGCTGCGCCGGGTCGACGCCTGAGCGAGGCGAGGCCGCACGCCTCGCTCGCCTATACTTCGGCGAGGCGCCGGTTCGGGCACGGCGCCGGCAGCAACAGGGGAGGGCACGCGCATGCTGGGGTGGATCGCTCTGATCGTCGTGGTCGTCGCGCTGGTCGTGGGGCTACGCCTGCGCAGCGGCTCCCGGCGCAAGCGGGTCGCGCCGACGCCGACGCCCGCCATCGAATCCTCGCGTAGCGCGGCACCCCGCGCGAAACCGGCCGCCAGCGCACTCGACGCCTTTCAGGGCTGCATGGTGATGCCGCAGAAGGACTGCTGCGAGGCGGTCCAGCGCCTGCGTGGGCAGACGTTTCCGGCCGATAGCGTGATCACGTTGCCGGTCACGGGCTGCGATCGCGCGTCCTGCGACTGCCAGTTGCACCGGGTGGTGGGGCGCCGCCGCGGTCCGCGGCGCGTGCAGACGGACCGCCGTTCGGACGTGCGTTTCAAGGAGGACCGGCGTTCCGGGCGTGACCGGCGCAAGGGCGTCGATGTCTGGAGAAGCAACGCATGAAGTCCGCGGTGGCCGCGCCCGGGGGGATTTTCTACGGCTGGTGGCTGGTCGGCGCGGGCTTCCTGTTGCAGGGTCTCGCGACCGCGGCCGTCAGTTATTCCTACGGTCTGGTCCTGGCGCCGCTGGCCGCCGAGTTCTCCGCGGGCCGGCTCGACATGATGCTGGGCATCACCGCGAGCACGCTGGTTTCGGGCGCGATCTCGCCGTTCCTCGGCGTCGCGGTCGACCGGCAGCCGCTGCGCGTGCTCGCCTGCATCGGCGTGGCCATGCTGGCGGCCGGATTCTTCCTGCTCTCGCTGGCCGGAGCGATGTGGCACGTGACGGCCACCTACGCACTGTGCATGTCGTTCGCGATGGTGCTGATGGGCCCCACGCTGGTCTCCAGCATGCTGGCGCGCTGGTTCACCCGGCGCCGCGGGCTGGCGATGGGAATCGCCTCGCTGGGCACCTCGGTGTGCGGCTTCCTGTTGCCGCCGTTGCTGCAGTGGGGCATCGACGGCTGGGGCTGGCGCGAGGCGTTCCGCTTCTTCGCGCTCGTCTCGGCGGTCGTGATGCTGCCGCTGACGTGGTTGTTGCTGGAAGACAGTCCGGCGCG
>CAUJIL010000240.1 GCA_963204845.1 Pseudomonadota bacterium
TGATCGACGCCTACATCGAACTGAAGCCGGAGGACATCGACCGCCTGCGCATGACCACGCACCCGGTCGAGTTCGAGCTGTACTACAGCTGCTGATCCCGCCACGGCGCGCCGCCGCACCCCGGGCGGCGCCTCACGTACCCGCAGCACCGTGCAGGTGCTGCGGGTTTTTTACGCCCGTACCACGCCCGCCGCCGACTGGCGACAGCGGGTCGTTCGCGGTATACAGGAATCACGCGCCAGTCACCGGAGGGCCGCCATGAACGCCCCAGCCACCATCGTGTGCCCCATGCTGCTCGCGCTGGCGCTCGCCGCCAGCACGGGATTGCAGGCTGCCGACGAGGGCATCTACCGCAGCCGCGACGCCCAGGGCAACGTGATCTTCAGCGACCGCAAGCCCGACGAGTCCGCCGAGCCGGTGCGCCTGCCGCCGACCAACACGATGCCCGAAGTCGCCGTACCGACCCAGCCGCAGGACGCCACTGCGGCGCCGGCAGCCCCGGCCGGCGCCGCGGCCGTCGGCTACCGCACGCTCGCGATCACCGCCCCGCTCGACGGCGAGACGATCGTGAACCCGGCCGGTTACGTCGCGGTCGCGGTTGCGGTCGATCCGCCCCTGCAGGAGCGTCACAGCCTGCGCCTGCTGCTCGACGGCGAACCGGCCGGCGTTGCGCAGCAGGGCGCGGTGGAACTTCAGGGTCTGGTCCGCGGTGCGCACACGCTGCAACTGCTGGTCGTCGACGACACCGGCAACGTGGTGCAGGAATCCGCGGCCGTCACGGTGCAGGTCCACCGCCCGGTGCCGCGCCGCCCGATCCGCCCCGCCCCGGATTGACGCAAGCGCTTGCACTGCGACGACGCCTCGCGCACCATTTTGGTGCGGAAGGTGTCCTCAGCGTGTGTTCTCGCACCGCGAAAACGCCTTCCGAACGCTGGAATCACCGTGCCTGCACAGCTGGCTCGGGAATTGCAGAACGGCATTCGACCAAGCAACAGGCATCGGCGAACCGCTCCATGCGCCCGGAAGTTCTGCACACGCGCGTCCTCGACACGCTGACCACCGCCATCGTGCTGGTGAACGCGTCACTGCGCGTGAGCTACCTGAATCCGGCCGCGGAAACTCTGCTGGGACTGAGCCGTGGCCGGGTGCTCGGGGAGCACCTCGCGCGCATCTTCCACGAGGACGACGACACCGAGGCCGGGCTGCGGCGCGTGCTCGCCAGCGGCATCGGGTTCACCAAGCGCCAGGCCACGCTGCATCCGGGCATCGAGACCACGATCACGGTCGACTACGCGGTGACGCCGATCACTATCCAGACCGAGGGGCTGCTGATCGAGATCCGCCCGCTCGACCGCCTGATCCGCATCAGCCGCGAGGAGGCGATCCTGTCCTCGCAGCAGATGACGCAGCTGATGATTCGCGGGCTGGCGCACGAGATCAAGAACCCGCTGGGCGGGCTGCGCGGCGCGGCGCAGCTGCTGGCACGCGAGCTCGACTCCGAACAGCTGATCGACTACACGAACGTGATCATCGAGGAGGCGGACCGGCTGCGCAACCTGGTCGACCGCCTGCTCAGCGCACCGCGCCAGCTGGTGCGCGCAGCGCTCAACGTGCACGAGGTGCTGGAGCGCGTGCGCCAGCTGGTGGAGGCCGAGGCGGGCGGACGACTGCACGTGCAGCGCGACTACGATCCGAGCATCCCGGAGCTCTCGGGCGATCGCGAACAGCTGATCCAGGCGCTGCTGAACGTGACGCGCAACGCCGCGCAGGCGCTCGCCGGCAGCGCGCAGCCCGTGCTGCGTTTGCGCACCCGCACGCAGCGCCAGTTCACGATCGGCAACCAGCGCCACCGCCTGGTGTGCCAGATCGATATCTGCGACAACGGACCCGGCGTACCGCCGGAGATCGTCGACAGCATCTTCTTCCCGATGATCAGCGGGCGCGCCGACGGTTCCGGCCTCGGACTGGCGATCGCGCAGTCGATCGTCAACCAGCACCGGGGGCTGATCGAGTGCGCGAGCGAGCCCGGCAATACCGTGTTCTCGATCCTGCTACCGCTGGAGAACGGCAATGAGTGACGGCGCCTGCGTCTGGATCGTCGATGACGACCGCTCGATCCGTTGGGTGCTGGAAAAGGCGCTCGCCGGCGCCGCCATCACCACCCGCAGCTTCGCCGATGCCGAATCGCTGCTCCGGCGCCTGCGCGAGGAAACTCCCGCCGCGGTGATCAGCGACATCCGCATGCCCGGCATCGACGGGTTGCAGCTGCTCGCGAGGTTGCGCGCGGCGCAGCCCGCACTGCCGGTGATCATCACCACCGCACACTCCGACCTCGACAGCGCAGTGCAGTCCTACCAGGGCGGCGCCTTCGAGTACCTGCCCAAGCCGTTCGACATCGATGAGGTGGTCGCGGTCACGCGGCGCGCGCTGGCGCATCGCGAGGCGAGCACGCGCCCCGTGGATGAGGAGGTCACGCCGGTGTCGGCCGAGATCATCGGCGAGGCGCCGGCGATGCAGGAGGTCTTCCGCGCGATCGGCAGGCTGTCGCACTCGCTGATCACGGTGCTGATCAACGGCGAGTCGGGAACCGGCAAGGAACTGGTGGCGCACGCATTGCACCGCCACAGCCCGCGCGCCGGCGGCCCGTTCATCGCACTGAACATGGCGGCGATCCCGCGTGACCTGATGGAGTCCGAGCTGTTCGGCCACGAGAAGGGCGCGTTCACCGGCGCGCAGCAGCAACGCCGCGGCCGCTTCGAGCAGGCCGACGGCGGCACGCTGTTCCTCGACGAGATCGGCGACATGCCGGCCGAGACGCAGACGCGGCTGCTGCGGGTGCTCGCGGACAGCGAGTTCTACCGCGTCGGCGGTCACACGCCGGTACAGGTCAGCGTGCGCATCATCGCCGCCACGCACCAGAACCTCGAGCACCTGGTGCGCGAGGGGCGCTTCCGCGAGGACCTCTACCACCGGCTGAACGTGATCCGCATCCACCTGCCGGGGCTGCGCGACCGCCGCGAGGACATCCCGCGCCTGGCGCGGCACTTCCTGAAACGCGCGGCCGAGGAACTCGGCTGCGAACCGAAGCTGCTGCTGCCCGAGACCGAGAGCTTCATGGCGGGGCTGGCGTGGCCGGGCAACGTGCGGCAGCTCGAGAACGCGTGCCGCTGGATCACGGTGATGGCATCGGGACGCGAGGTGCACGTCGGCGACCTGCCGCCCGAACTGACGGCGCCCGACGAAGCGGTCACGAGCACGGGCGGCGACTGGGTGCCGCCGCTGCGCGCCTGGGCCGAGGCGGAACTGCGACGCGGCAACGCGCGGCTGCTCGACGGCGCCGTGCCGCGTTTCGAGACCACAATGATCGAGGTTGCGCTGGCACACACGCAGGGCCGGCGCGGCGAGGCCGCCGAACTGCTCGGCTGGGGCCGCAACACGCTGACGCGCAAGATCAAGGAACTGGGTCTGAGCGGACTTCCCGACGCGGGCGACTGAGGCGGCACCAAGCGGTACGATGCGCCATGCTCGACGTGATCCTGTACCAGCCCGAAATTCCCCCGAACACCGGCAACGTGATCCGCCTGTGCGCGAACACCGGCTGCCGGCTGCATCTGATCGAACCGCTGGGCTTCACGCTGGACGACGCGCGATTGCGGCGCGCCGGGCTGGATTACCACGAGTGGGTGACGTTGCGTACCTGGCCGGATCTGGCGGCATGGCGCGCCGCGCACCCGGGTCAGCGTCTGTTCGCGTTCAGCACGCAGGGCGCCACGCGCTTCGACCGCTCGCCGCTCGCTACCGGGGATGCGCTGCTGTTCGGTCCGGAGACGCGCGGCCTGCCGGCGGAGGTGCTCGCCTCGCTGGATCCGCAGCGGGTGCTGCGGCTGCCGATGCGCCCCGGCAACCGCAGCCTGAACCTGTCGAACAGCGTCGCGGTGGCGGTGTTCGAGGTGTGGCGCCGCAGCGGTTTCGCGGGCAGCGAATGAACGCCGCGACGCAGCCTTCCCCGATGATCAGTTGACCGCGGGGGTGGCAGCCTGCTGCTGCTCCTGCTGTTGCTTGAGCGCCTGCTGGTACAAGGCGTCGAAGTTCACCGGTGCGAGCATGAGGGGAGGGAAGCTGCCGCGCACCACGAGGTTGTCGATCGCCTCGCGCGCGTACGGGAACAGGATGTTCGGACACACCGTCGCCAGCACCTGGCGCAACTGCTGCTCCGGCAGCCCGGTGACGAAGAAGATGCCGGCCTGCTGCACCTCGGCGAGAAACGCCGTCTTCTCCTCCAGCGAAGCGGTGACCGACAGCGTCAGCACGACCTCGAAGTTGTTGTCGTCGATGCGCGTCTGCTTCGTGTTCATCTCGAGGTTCACGCGCGGCTTCCACTGCTGGCGGAACACCTCGTGCCCTTGCGGCGTCTCGAACGACACGTCCTTGATATAGATGCGCTGCAGCGCGAACTGCTGCTGGGCCTGCTCGGTCATCGACTCGTCCTCTAGGTGATGTTGTGCGTTGTGGCTGTCATTCGCCGCCGCGCGCGCCTGCGGCGAGCAGCGGTTCGAGCTGCCCCTGCCGGTGCAGCTCGTCCATGTCGTCGAATCCGCCGATGTGGCGGTCGCCGACCCAGATCTGCGGGACGGTGCGCCGGCCCGAGAGCCGTTCCATCTCCGCACGCAGCGCCGGATCGGCGCCGACGTCGATGTCCTCGCAATCCGCGCCGAGGCGCCCGAGCAGCTCGCGCGCGGCGATGCAGTACGGACACCAGCGCGTGGTGTACATCCTCACCCGCGCCATCGGCTCAGGCCCTGACCAGCGGCAACTGCTGGTTCTGCCACTCGGTGATGCCGCCGCCAAGCTTGAACACCCTGGCGAAGCCGTTCTGCCGGAGCGTCTTCGCCGCGTCCACCGCCGTGTGCCCGTACTTGCACACCAGCACGACCGGCTGGTCGCGGTGACGCTCGAGTTCGGCGATGCGCTCGGGGAGCTTGGTCGACGGCAGGCTTATGCTGTCGATGATGTGCCCCTGGCGGAAGTCCGCCGTCTCGCGCAGGTCGACCACGACGCCCTCGTGCTGGTTGACCAGCAGGGTCAGCTGGGCCGGCGAGACGCTCGGCCCGCCACGGCGCCGCTCGAGATTCATGAGCAGGAACATCAGCACGATCACGACGGCGAACAGGTACCATCGGACGCCGATGTATTCGATGAACAGATCCATGCCAACCCCGATCGAGCTGCGCTGCGCCTGGCGGAGCGCCCCCTGAACAAAGCGGTGGAGTATACACGCGGCTCCGCGCACCCACCAACCGCGGGCGCCGGCCGCGCACCCCTGCAGTTCCTATGGTGCCCTGCGCGCGCTTCATGCAAACTGCCGCGAACACGCAGCAACCGCGCCGCTCGCAGCATCGCAGACACCATGAAGTACTCCACACCCGCCCACCGGCTCCGGTCCGTCGCGTTGCTGTTCGGCCTCGCGCTGACCGTCGGCGCCGTTGCCGTCCACGCCCAGCAGGATCCCGCCGCCGATGCCGCGGATGCGCCGGTGGCCGGCGAGCTGCCGCTCACGGAACTGCGCGTGTTCGTCGACGTGTTCGACCAGATCCGCAACGCGTACGTGGAGGAGGTCGACGACCGCACGCTGCTCGAGAACGCGATCAAGGGGATGCTGAACGGACTCGACCCGCATTCGGCGTACCTGGACGAGGACGCCTTCGCGGACCTGCGCGAAGCCACCACCGGCGAGTTCGGCGGCGTCGGGCTCGAGGTCATCGGCGACGAGAGCGGGTTCGTGCGCGTGATCGCACCCATCGACGAAACCCCGGCGCAGGCCGCCGGCATCGAGAGCGGCGACCTGATCGTCGAGATCGACGGCAAGAGCGTCAAGGGCCTCGGCATCAACGAGGCGGTCGCGAAGATGCGCGGTACGAAGGGATCGAAGATCGGGCTGACGCTGATGCGCGAGGGCCGCGCCGCGCCGCTCGAGGTCACGCTGACGCGCGACCTGATCCGCGTGCAGAGCGTGCGCGGGCGCCTGCTCGAGCCCGGCTTCGCGTACCTGCGCGTCGCGCAGTTCCAGAACGAGACCGGCGAGGACCTGCGCGCCACGATCATGCGCCTGAAGAAGGACGGCGGGCTGCGCGGCGCCGTACTCGACCTGCGCAACAACCCCGGCGGCGTGCTGCAGGCCTCGGTCGAGGTGGCCGATTCCTTCCTCGAGGACGGGCTGATCGTCTACACCGAGGGTCGCGTCGACAACGCGAGCTCGCGCTTCAGTGCCGGCGCCGGTGACGATCTGGACGGCGCCCCGCTGGTGGTGCTGATCAACGGCGGATCCGCCTCGGCGTCGGAGATCGTTGCCGGCGCGCTGCAGGACCACCAGCGCGCGCTCGTCGTCGGCACCGACAGTTTCGGCAAGGGTTCGGTGCAGACCGTGCTACCGCTCGGCGAGAAGCGCGCGATCAAGCTCACCACCGCGCGCTACTTCACGCCGTCGGGTCGCTCGATCCAGGCGCAGGGAATCGTGCCCGACATCGTCGTCGAACGCGCCGAGATCACCGCGATCGCCAGTGCGCCACGGCTCAGCGAGGCCGATCTCACACGTCACCTCGAAAACGGCAGCGGCGACGCCGGGAAAGGGCGGCGCGAGCAGCTCGCCGCGCCGGCCGCCGGCGATCTGCGCGCCGAGGACAACCAGCTCTACGAAGCGCTGAACCTGCTGAAGGGCATTGCGCTGTCACGCGGTGCACGCGCCGCCGGTGCGTCCGGCCAGCCGCAGGCGGTCGCTCCGCCGGCTCGTAGTCCATATGGATCACGAATTTCGTCCGGATAATTGACTTATATCGTGATTTCGTGCGAAGTTTTTCGTAGATTCGTTGGCTCGTCGTACCTCGCCGCCGAACGTGGACCATAACGAATGCCAATGAATCGATCGCGGATGGACGCCATGGACAAGACACGCACCGGCGAGCAGGGTGCGGTGCCGATGCGCACCGACCGCTTCTTCGCCGTGAACAGCGCGTGGTACTTCGCAACGCGCGAAGGGGCGTCGATCGGCCCGTTCGAGAGCAAGACCGAGGCCCAGACAGGATTGAAGGATTTCCTGGACTTCATCCAGCTCGCGGAGCCCCGCGTGCTGTCCACCTTCTACGCTTCGCTGCACGCGGCCACGAACTGAACGACGGGCCGCGCCCTAGAGCCTGACCTCGACGCCGTGGGCGGCCATGTACGCCTTGGCTTCGCCGATGGTGAATTCCCCGAAGTGGAAGATGCTGGCGGCGAGCACCGCATCGGCGTGACCCTCGACGACGCCGTCGACCAGGTGCTGCAGCGTGCCCACCCCGCCGGAGGCGATCACCGGCACCGACACCGCCTCGCTGATCGCGCGCGTCAGCACCAGATCGAAGCCGTCGCGCGTGCCGTCGCGGTCCATGCTGGTCAGCAGGATCTCGCCGGCGCCGAGCGCGACCATGCGCCGCGCCCACTCGATGGCGTCGAGCCCGGTCGCGCGCCGACCGCCGTGCGTGAAGATCTCCCAGCGCAAGGGCTCTCCGTGAGCGCTCGCTTTCTTGGCGTCGATCGCGACCACGATGCACTGCGAACCGAAACGCTCCGCCGCCTCGTACACGAACTCCGGACGCTGGATCGCCGCGGTATTGATCCCGACCTTGTCCGCGCCGGCGTTCAGCAGGTTGCGGATGTCGCCCAGCTCGCGGATGCCACCGCCGACGGTGAGCGGGATGAACACCTCGCTGGCCATGCGCTCGACCACCGCGAGCGTGGTCTCGCGTCCCTCGTGGCTGGCCGTGATATCCAGAAACGTGATTTCGTCGGCGCCCTGCTCGTTGTAGCGGCGCGCGATCTCGACCGGGTCGCCGGCGTCGCGGATGTCGACGAAGCGCACGCCCTTGACCACGCGGCCACGGTCGACGTCGAGGCAGGGAATGATCCGCCTGGCCAGGCCCATCTCAGGCGCCCCCGTCCTGTGCGTCGCACCAGGCCTGCGCGCTCGCCAGATCCAGCGTTCCCTCGTAGAGCGCGCGCCCGCTGATCGCACCGACGATGCCGCTGGCGGCCTCGCGCGCCAGCAGGCGGATGTCCTCGATCGTGGTCACGCCACCGGAGGCGATCACCGGGATGCCACCCGCCTCGGCCAGGTGGCGGGTGGCCGCGACATTGACTCCCTGCAGCATGCCGTCGCGGTCGATGTCGGTGTAGACGATCGCCGCCACCCCGTCGGCGGCGAACCGGCGCGCCAGCTCGACCGCGGAGACGCGCGAGACCTCGGCCCAGCCGTCGGTGGCGACCAGCCCCGCGCGGGCATCGATGCCGACGATCACCCGCCCCGGGAACTCGCGGCACAGCGCGGCCACGAAGTCCGGATCCTTCACCGCCAGCGTGCCGACGATCACCCAGCGCACACCGGCCTCGAGGTAGCTCGCGGCGATCTCGCGCGAGCGGATGCCGCCGCCGATCTGCACCGGCAGCTGCGGAAACGCCCGCGTGATCGCGCGCACCGCCTCGCCGTTGACCGGCTCGCCGGCGAAGGCGCCGTTCAGGTCCACCAGGTGCAGCCGCCGCGCCCCTTCGCGGACCCAGCGTGCCGCCATCGCGACCGGGTCGTCGCCGAACACGGTGGAATCGTCCATGCGCCCCTGGCGCAGGCGCACGCACGTGCCGTCCTTGAGATCGATGGCGGGGATGATCAGCATGCGCACTCCCGGACGCGCCCGTCCCAGGCGACGAAATTCGCGAGCAGCTGCAGGCCCGCGGTGTGACTCTTCTCGGGGTGGAACTGCACCGCGAACAGGTTGCCACGCGCCAGCGCGGCCGCGAAATCCACGCCGTATTCGCAGCTGCCCGCGACCATCTCGCGGCGCGCCGGTTCGACGTAATAGCTGTGCACGAAATAGAAACGCGTGTCCTGCCCGATGCCGCGCCACAGCGGGTGCGGCTCCTGGCGCACACCGTTCCAGCCCATGTGCGGCACTTTCAGCGTATCGCCCTGCCCACCCTGCAGATCCGGCCCGAAATGGCGCACGCGCCCGGGCAGGATACTCAGACACTGCGTGCCGCCGTTCTCCTCGCTCGAATCCATCAGCGCCTGCATGCCGATGCAGATCGCGAGCAACGGCTTCTCGTCGGCGGCACGCCGCAGGGGCGCCACCAGCCCACGGCGCGTGAGTTCACCCATGCAGTCGCGGATCGCGCCCACGCCGGGGAACACCACGCGATCGGCATCGTCGATCAGCGCCGGATCGCCGCCGACAACGACCTCCACCTCGGGCGCCACGCGCCCCAGCGCCTTGGCCACCGAATGCAGGTTGCCCATGCCGTAGTCGACCACCACCACGCGTTGCATCGCGATGCCCTACAACGTGCCCTTGGTCGAGGGCATCGCGCCGCCGGCGCGCGGATCCGCCGCCACCGCCATGCGCAGCGCCCGGCCGAAGGCCTTGAACACCGTCTCCGCCTGGTGGTGCGCGTTGAGGCCACGCAGGTTGTCGATGTGCAGCGTCACCGCAGCGTGGTTCACGAAGCCCTGGAAGAACTCGCGGCAGAGGTCGACGTCGAACTCGCCGATGCGCGCGCGCGAGAACGGCACGTGGAACTCGAGCCCGGGCCGGCCGGACAGGTCGACCACCACGCGCGACAGCGCCTCGTCGAGCGGCACGTAGGCGTGCCCGTAGCGCGCCAGCCCGGCCTTGTTGCCGAGCGCCTTCGCGAACGCCTGCCCGAGTGTGATGCCGACGTCCTCCACCGTGTGGTGGTCGTCGATGTGCAGGTCGCCCTCGGCCTGCACCGCGAGGTCGAACAGACCGTGGCGCGCGACCTGGTCGAGCATGTGGTCGAGGAACGGGATGCCGGTGGCGAGTTCGGCCCGCCCGCTCCCGTCGAGGTTCACGCGCGCGACGATCTTCGTCTCGAGGGTGTCGCGGCGGACTTCCGCGGTGCGCTCGGTCATGGTGTGCCCCCGGGCCAGCGGCCGGCGAATCGAGACCGCGATTATAGGTAAGCAGGCGCGGCTTTTCAGCGGGACGATTCCGCTACAATCGGGCCACGGCTGCCGCCCGCCACCCTGCCGGGAGCATCGACGCCATGAAAACACTGCTGAAATGGATCGCCGCGACCGCCGCCGCGCTACTCGTCCTCACGGTGGTCGCCACGTTCGCGCTGCGCGCGCTGGTCGACGAGGAACGCCTGCGCACCACGGTGCTCGAACTGGTCAACGCGCGCATCGACGGCGAGCTGCGCATCGATGGACCGCTCGCGGTCTCGCTGTGGCCGGCGCTGTCGCTGAACGTCGCCGACGTGCGCCTCACGACACCACGCGGCGCGCCGCAGGACTTCGCGAGCGCCCGCGAGCTGCGCCTCGGGGTGGCGCTGCGCCCGTTGTTGAGCGAACAACTGCAGGTGCACGAGTTGCACATCGACGGCTTGCGCCTCGCCACGGCCTGCGACCGCACCGGCCAGTGCAACTGGGCCTCGCTGGGTGGCTCCTCCGCCGACGCGCCTCCGGCGGCCGCCGCGCAGGCGGCCGGCGGGGCGGCGGCCGCTCCGCTCGCGCTCGACATCGAGCGGGTGCGGATCGAGGACGCCGAGCTCGGCTTCAGCGACGAACGCGACGGCACGCACCTCGAGGTGAAGGCGCTGGCGCTGAGCGGTGACGGCATCAATTCGCGCGGCGAGCCGTTTCGCGTGCAGGCCGAGGCGCGGGTGCTCGGCGGCAGCCCGGCGCGCGCGACCGGCGTGGCACTGCAGGCCACCTTCGACGCCGACGCCAGCGCCCGCACGCTGGCGATCACCGATGCGCTGCTGCGCCTGGAGCCCACCGGCGCGCCGGCGCTCGAGGCCACGCTGCCGGCGGCCATGGTCGATCTGGCCGCCAGCACGCTGCAGGCCGCGCAACTGGTGCTGAGCGGAACCGGTGTCGCGGCCGAGGCCTCGCTGAACGCCGACTGGAGCCGCCCGCAGGCGGCTGCAGCAAACGGCACGCTCTCACTGAAGCAGCTCGATCTGCCCTCCTTGCTGGGCGCATTCGGCATCAGCCTGCCGCCGGCGCTGAACGCCGAGGCGCTCAGCCGGATCACGCTGACCGCGGATTACGACTACGACGCCGAGCGGCTGCGCCTCGAACAGCTCGCGGTCACGGCGGGCGATTTCAACGCCAGCGGTCGCGTGCAGCTCGGGCTGGGCGGCAAGCGGCGCATCGACGCCAGGCTCACGAGCCCGGAGCTCGACATCGACTACTTCCTGCCGCCGCCCGAGATCCCGCCCGGCAACGCCGAGGAACCGCCGCCGGATGCCGGGGGTGCTGGCGCGCTCGGTGCGCTGCTCATGCTCGACGGCGCGATCGAGACGAACCTGGGGCGACTGAAGCGCGGCACGCTCGAACTGGGCGAGGTCGCGGCGCGGCTTGCGCTCGCACCCGGCAACGCCCGGCTGGAACGGCTGCAGGCGACCCTCTACGGCGGCACGCTGAAGGCAAGCGGCGCACTCGGTGCGCGTGACGGCAGCGCGCGCGCAACCGTCGACGCGGCGCTGGCCGGCGTCGATCTCGCGCAGTTGTTGGCCGTGACGGCCGACACCCGGCGCGTCGGCGGACGCGTCGACAGCTCGCTGCAGCTCACCGCGAACGGCGCCGACGCCGCCGCGCTGCTCGGCTCGCTGGCCGGACCGGTGCAACTGACCGTCGCCGACCCCGTGATCGAGGACTTCAGCGCCGAGGAAGTGATCTGCAAGGCCGCCGCGGCGATCAACCGCGAACGCCTCACGGCCAGCTTCGAGCCGGTGACGCGGTTGCAGAGCATGCGTACCGCGCTCGACTTCCGCGACGGCGTGGGCCGCTTCCGCGAACTGGGGCTGGTGCTGCCGAACATGCGCATGGACGGCGACGGCAACGTGGACCTGCCGCGGCGCCGGCTCGACGTACGGCTGGATGTGCGGGTCACCAACGATCTGGCCGAACGCGACCCGGCGTGCCGGATGAGTCGCCGGATGCTCGCGATCGACTGGCCGCTGCGCTGCGCGGGATCCTTCGACGAGGAACCGAAGACGTGGTGCGGCATCGACAAGGACGGGCTGGCGAAGGTCGCCGGCCAGCTCGCCACCGACAAGGTGCAGGACAAGCTGCGCGACACGCTGGGCGGCTTCCTCGACCGTGACTGAACCACTGCCCGACCCGCAGGCGGCGGCGCGCTTCGCCGCGCGCCTGCTCGCGTGGCACGCCACGCATGGTCGCCACGACCTGCCCTGGCAGCGCGCCCCCGACCCGTACCGCGTGTGGGTATCCGAGATCATGCTGCAGCAGACGCAGGTCACCACCGTGATCCCGTATTTCGAGCGCTTCATGCGCCGTTTTCCCACCCTGCGCGCGCTGGCCGATGCGCCCGAGGACGAGGTGCTGCACCACTGGACGGGGCTGGGCTACTACGCGCGTGCCCGCAACCTGCAGCGCGCCGCGCGCATGGTGCGCGACAACGCCGGCGCCGAGCTGCCGCGTGACCCCGAAGCGCTCGCCGCGCTGCCCGGCATCGGCCGCTCCACGGCCGGCGCGATCTGCGCGATCGCCTGGGGCATGCGCACCCCGATCCTCGACGGCAACGTGAAGCGCGTGCTCGCGCGCCAGTTCGCCATCGACGGTGACCCGGTACAGGCCGCCACCGCACGCCGGCTGTGGGAACTGGCCGAACGGCTCATGCCGCAGGAGGGCTGCGGCGCCTACACGCAGGCGATCATGGACCTCGGTGCCACGCTGTGCACGCGCACCCGCCCGGCGTGTGCACTGTGCCCCCTGGCCGAGGGCTGC
>CAUJIL010000241.1 GCA_963204845.1 Pseudomonadota bacterium
CTCGCAACGGCGCGCGATGCGAACCGCGCGCTGGGCGCCGAGCTCGCAGCGCGCGAGAACCTGATCCGCAAGTTGCGCGCACTCAGCGTGGACGGGGGTTGAGCGGGGCCTCGGCGGCGAAGCGCCCGGTCTTTTCGAGCAGCGATTCCAGTGCGACCGGATCGTGCACCACGAGGCGGTCGAGTGCGGAAGCCAGGCGTTCGCGCGCATCCGCTTCCCCGTCCGCGGCGGCGAGCACGAACACCGGCACCTGCCGCAGCGTGGCGTTGTGCGCGATCGCCTCGCTGAGCGTCACCACGTCGTCGCCGGGCAGTCCGAGCGACAGCAGCACCAGGTCCGGCGGTGACAGGCGCGCGATCGCAAGCGCCTCGCCGGCCTGTTCGGTACTACTGACGTACCACCCCTGCTCGCGCAATCCCTCGACCAGCACGTCGCGCGCCGGCGAGGCGCTTTCGATCAGCAGCACGTGGCCGCTGCGGTCGCGCGGGGCGAGTCGCTCGAGGGTCGCCGCCAGCCTGCGCTTGTCGACCGGTTTGTCGAGGAACTCGGCGGCGCCGCGGTCGAAGGCCTGATCGCGCGCGTCGAGCATCGATTGCAGCACCACCGGGATGTCGCGCGTCTCCTCGTTGTCCTTCAGTACCGACAGCACTTCCCAGCCGTCCATGCCCGGCATCACGAGGTCGAGCACGATCAGGTCCGGCAGCCGCTCGCGCGCGAGCCGCAGGCCCTCGTCGCCGCCGGCGGCCTCCAGTACGTGGCAGCCCTCGGCGCGCAGCACGCGCGCGCTCAGTTCCCGCGCGTCGGCGTCGTCGTCGACGATGAGCACGGTGGGGACTCCCGCTTCGGCCCGCGCGCGCTCC
Source organism: Pseudomonadota bacterium (assembly GCA_963204845.1). GTDB lineage: Bacteria > Pseudomonadota > Gammaproteobacteria > Pseudomonadales > UBA5518 > UBA5518. Next base: position 861 of record CAUJIL010000241.1, read on the forward strand.
GGCGCGGGTGCGTCCGAGCGCGCCGGCGCCGCTGCCTCGGTCACCGGCAGTGCCGCGGCGTCCACCGGCATCTCGACCGTGAACACGCTGCCGCGCCCGGGTTCGCTGGCGGCCTCGATGCGGCCTCCGAGCAGCGTGCAGAACTCGCGGCACAGCGCCAGCCCGAGCCCGGTGCCGCCGTACTTCTTCGTGGTCGATGAGTCCGCCTGCACGAAAGCGTCGAAGACGCTCTGCAGTTGCTCGGTCGTCATGCCGATGCCGGTGTCGCGCACGCGCAGCCGCAGCCAGTCGAAGCCGCCGCGCACGAAGGGTGTGACATCGAGCGTGACGGCGCCGTTGGCAGTGAACTTGCAGGCGTTGCTGAGCAGGTTCGCGAAGATCTGCCGGAAGCGGGTCTGGTCGCTGACGATAGGCGCGCTCGTGCCTTCGGGCACGTCGATCACGATCGTGTTGCGGTTGTGCGCGGCCAGCGTGTGCATGGTGGCAGCGAGCTCGCGCAGCGCCTCGACGGCGTCGAAGGACTCGAGGTACAGCGTCATCTTGCCGGTCTCGATCTTCGCGATGTCGAGCACGTTGTTGATCAGTGACAGCAGGTGGCGGCCCGCGGTGAGGATCCGCTGCATGTCGCCGGTGAGCTCCGCCGCGGCAAGGTCCTCTTCCTCGGTGGCCATCTCGACCATCATCTCGCTGTAGCCGATGATCGCGTTCAGCGGCGTACGCAGTTCGTGGCTCATGTTGGCGAGGAAGCTGCTCTTGGCGGCGTTCGCGCGGTCCGCCTGCTCCTTGGCCTCGTGCACCTCCTGCACCGCGCGGCGCAGCTGGTCGGACATGTCGTTGAAGGCCTGCGCGAGCTGGCCGAACTCGTCGCCGCCGGGCACCGTGATGCGGTAGTCGAGGTCGCCGCCACCGATCCTCACCGTGCCCTCGCGCAACCGGCGCAGCGACTCGTTGGTATGGCGGATCAGCAGGAAACCGAGGAAGCTGGTGAAGAAGATCGAGCTCAGGAACACGATGATCGTGATCCGGCCGATCACCTTGCCGGTGGTCTCGACCTGCTGGCCCTCGTTGCGCGAGACGCCGATCATCGCCGCCTCGAAGGCCGCCAGCGCGCGCTCGGTGCTGCCGTAGGAAGCCTTCAGCTCGTCGATCGAGACCCCGCGGCGCAACGGGCGTCGCAGGTCGAGCAGCAGCCGCTCCCAGTCGCGGAACAACGATTCGGTCTCGCGCGCGAGCACGCCGTGCACCGGCAGCGAGGCGTCGCTGGTGTTGCGCTCCATGCGCTCGACGAGGTCGCGCAGCCCCGCGATCTCGCGCCGCGTGCGGTCGGCCTCGGCCGCCGAGATGCCCTGGCCCGCGGATTCGCGCAGCGTCACCAGCACGAGCAGCTGCTTGTGCAGGTTGTCGAGCGACTGGCGCAGCGCGCTGGCGTTGAGCTGGCCCTGTACCGCGTCGCTGACGGCATCCAGCGAATGGCGGATGGTGTTGTTGCCGATCGCGAACGACACCACGTTGATCGCGAACAGCAGCAGCACGCCGAAGATCGCGATCGTCAGGCGCTGCAGCAGCGTCATGGCGGCGGGGCGCCGCGCGCGCCGGCGAGCGCGGCGATCTTGCCGAGCAGGCGGGCGAAGTCGAGCGGCTTGGTCTCGTAGTCGTCGCAGCCGGCGGCCAGCGCGCGCGCGCGGTCGTCGGACATCGCGTGTGCGGTCAGCGCGATGATCGGCACCTGCCGGCCGCGCGCGTCGGCGCGGATCTCGCGCGCGACGGTCCAGCCGTCCTTGAGCGGCAGGTTCATGTCGAGCAGCACCACGTCGGGGCGCTCGGCCAGCGTGAGCGTGACCGCCTGCTCGCCGTCGATGGCCAGCAGCACCTCGAAACCCTTGCGGGCGAGGCGCCGCGACAGCATGTCGCGGTTCATCTCGTTGTCCTCGACGAGCAGGATGCGGGTCACGGCGGGGTTCCTCCACGGGGCTGCGCTGCGGCGGGAGCGTCGTCGTCGAGCGCGGCGATCGCGTGGATCGCGACCTCGGCGGCCATGCCCTTGGGGCGGGCGCGGAAGCAGCGCCCGGTGCGCAGCCCGGGGCCGGCCTCGTCGACGGTGCTCTGCGAGGCGAGCACCTCGCCGGCGCCGGTGTAGGATTCGATGCGCGCGGTGAGATTCACCGTGTGCCCGACCACGCCGTACTTGCTGCGTTGCTCGGAGCCGATGTTGCCGGCCACGACCAGGCCGGTATTCAGCCCGATCCCGATCGCGATCGACGGCAGCCCCTCGGCACGGTTGCGCTCGTTGACGCCGTGGATCTCGCGCTGCATCGCCAGCGCGCAGCGCGTCGCGCGCCGGGCGTCGTCGTCGTGCGCGACCGGGGCGCCGAAGATCGCCAGGATCCCGTCGCCGATGAACTCGTCCACGGTGCCACCGTGCGCCATGATCACCGAGGACATCGCGCCCAGGTAGTTGTTCAGCAGCCTGACCACCTGCTGCGGCGTGTGGTTCTCGCAGATCTGGCTGAAGTTGCGGATGTCCGCCATCAGGATCGTGACCCTGCAGGTCACGCCTCCGAGGTCCAGGCCCTGCGGGTTCTCGAGCAGCGCGTCGACGATCTCGTCCGACAGGTAGCGGCCGAAGGTGTTGCGGATGAAGCGCTGGCTGCGCTCGAGCTCGCGCCGGTACGACTCCTCGCGGTCGTGCCAGCGCTTGCGCTCGAGTCCGGCGTTGAGGCGTGCCTGCAGCAGCACCGGGTTGAACGGCTTGGTCAGGTAGTCGTCGGCGCCGGCCTCGATGCAACGGATCACGCCCTCGCCGTCGGCGATACCGGAGACGATGATCACCGGCACCGCGCGCAGCCGCTCGTCGGACTTGATCCTCGCCAGCAGTTCGAGTCCGCTCATCTCGGGCATCACGAGGTCGAGGAAGATCAGGTCGACCGCGTGCCCGGCGAGGATCGCCATCGCCTCGGCCCCGGAGGCGGCGGCGAGGACCGTGTGGCCCTGGCGGCGCAGGTAGCGCCCGAGCAACTCGCGGCTGAGTTCGTTGTCGTCGATCACCAGCAGCGTGCCGCGCTCGCCCGCGGGCTGCGCGGGCGCGCGCGTCAGCGCGATGTTCGCCTCCGGTGCGGTGGCTGCCAGCAGCTCGCCGGCGCGCGCGCGCAGCGCGTCGAGGTCGTCGAGCAGGCGCCGGTCCAGCGTCTCGCGCTCGTCGAGCAGCAGCTCGAGGTAGCCGGCCATCGCGCCGATGTGGTTGCGCAGCTCGTGCAGCAGTTCGCCGCGCTCACCGTGCCAGTCATCGGCGAGGCAGTCGGCGGCACGCGCGGCCGCCAGCGCGCACCTCTCCAGGTCGGCCAGCACCTCGAACGCCTGCAGTCGCCCGGCGCGCGCGATCGCTTCCGATAGCAGTCGCTCGGTGGCGGCGAGGGAATCCCGCAGGATGACGGACTCTGGCGCGTGTGCGGCGGACACCCGGAAGGCCTGTGCATGGTCTGGTCGGTATTTATACCCGCATTGTCCCCGGGGTGTGAACCCTGCGGAGGCCGTGGGCGCCGGTCAGCCGGCGGTGACGAAGCGCCGGATCCGCCGCGCCGCCTCGACGCAGTCCTCGAGGCTCGCCACCAGCGCGAGGCGCACGCGGCGTGCGCCGGGGTCGCTGCCCGCCATGGGGCGGCTGAGGAAACTGCCCGGCAGCACGGTGACGTTGGTGTGCCGGTACAGCTCGCGCGCGAACTCGCACTCGTCGCCCGGCGTGCGTGGCCACAGGTAGAAGCCGCCGTCGGGCAGTGCGACGTCGAGGCAACCGTCGAGTTCCGCGAGCACGGCCTCGAACTTGCGGCGGTACAGCGCGCGGTTGGCGCGCACGTGCTGCTCGTCGCGCCACGCGAGCGTGCTCGCGGCCTGGTGCGGCGGCGGCATCGCCGAGCCGTGGTAGGTGCGGTAGAGCAGGAACGAACGGATCAGCGCGGCGTCGCCGGCCACGAATCCCGAACGCAGGCCCGGCAGGCTGGAGCGCTTCGACAGGCTGTGGAACGCGATGCAGCCGCGGAAGTCGGCGCGGCCGTGGACGCGGCAGGCCTCGAGCACGCCGACCGGCGGCGCGTCCTCGCGCGGATACAGTTCCGAATAGCATTCGTCGGAAGCGATCGCGAAACCGTGGCGATCCGCGAGCGCGAATACGCGCCGCCAGTCGTCCAGCGCCAGCACGGCGCCGGTCGGGTTGCCCGGCGAACAGACGACCAGCATCTGGCAGCGTGCCCAGTCGGCCTCGGCGATCGCGTCGAGGTCGGGTATGCCGGGGCGACCGGGAAGTTCGGGCAGGAACAGCGGTGTCGCGCCTGCGAGCAGCGCCGCGCCCTCGTAGATCTGGTAGAAGGGGTTCGGCATCGCGACCCGCGGTGCCGCGCGCGTGCGGTCGATGGCGCACTGCGTGAACGCGAACAACGCCTCGCGGCTGCCGTTGACCGGCAGCACGTGGCGCGCCGGCGACAGCGCTCCGGGTGGCAGCCGGTAGCGCGCCGTGAGCCAGTCGGCGATCGCCGCGCGCAGTTCCTCCGAGCCCGCCGTCTTCGGGTACTGCGAGTAGCCGGCGGTGTGGCGCTGCAGTTCCGCGAGCACGAACTCCGGCGCCGCGTGGCGCGGCTCGCCGATCGACAGCGGGATCGGCGCCAGCGCCGCCGGCCGCACGCCGTCGAGCAGCGCCGCGAGGCGCTCGAACGGATAGGGATGCAGGCGTTCGAGGTCGGGGTTCATGGGCTGCGTCTCGTGGCGGTGGCCATCGGCTCGTTCCCGTCGCGGTCGAGCGCCTCGCGGATCGCGCGCTGCAGGTCGTCCGCCGTCGCGGGATCCTCGATTGGGCGGTGCGCGGCGTCGGTGATGAAGAACACGTCCTCGACGCGTTCGCCGAGCGTGGTGATGCGTGCATTGCGCACCTTGATGCCGAAGGCGAGGAACACGCGGCCGATGCGCGCGAGCAGGCCGGCGCGGTCGGGGGTCATCACCTCGAGGATCGAATGGCTGCCGGAGGGATCGGTCGCGAGGCGGGTCTCGGTGGGCGCCGCGAAGTGTTTCAGCGCGCGCGGCGGGTGGCGCTGCACCACGTCGAGGTAGTGCTCGGTGCCGCCCAGGTGCTCGCCCAGGGCGCGACGGATCTGTGCGGCGCGCGGACCGTCGGGCGGCACCGGGGCGCCGTCCTGCTCGAGCACGAAGAAGGTGTCGAGCGTGTGGTGGTCGGCCGAGGAATAGAGCCGCGCGCCGTGCACGTCCAGTCCGAGCTGCTCCATGGTGGCCGTGATCACCGCGAACAGGTGGTCGCGATCGCGCGTGTAGATGAAGATCTGCGTGACCGGGTCGAAGCGGCTGCCGGCCGCCTTGGTCAGCACCACCGGCGCCCCGGGGTCGGCGCGCGCGAGGATCGCCTCGCTGTGCCAGGCGATGTCGACGGCGGTTTCGCGCAGGAAGTAGTACGGTCCCCTCAGCGCCCACAACGCCTCGACGCGCGCCCGGTCCACCCCGCGGTTCTCCAGCAGGTTCTGCGCCGCGGCGCGCGTCTCGGCGATGCGCTCGCCGCGGTCGGGCGGATTCTCGAGCCCGCGCCGCAACGCGCGCTTGGTCTGCACGTACAGCGAGTGCAGCAGGCTGGCGCGCCAGCTGTTCCACAGGGTCGGGTTGGTCGCGGTGATGTCGGCCACGGTCAGCGTGTACAGGTGGTCCAGGTGGATCTGGTCCGCGACCAGCCGCGCGAAGGACTCGATCACCTCCGGGTCGGAGATGTCCTTGCGCTGCGCGGTGGTCGACATCTGCAGGTGGTTGCGCACCAGCCAGGCGACCAGGTTCGTCTCGCGCGGGCTGAGTTCGAGGCGTTGGCAGAATGCCGCCGCGTCGAGCGCGCCGAGCTCGCTGTGGTCGCCGCCGCGGCCCTTGGCGATGTCGTGGAACAGTCCGGCCAGGTACAGCAGCTCGGGCCGGGGCAGGCGCTTGATCGCGTGCGCGGCGGTAGGGAACTCCTCCCGCGCGCGCGGCAGCAGGAACATGCGCATGTTGCGCACCACGCGGATCGTGTGCGAGTCCACCGAATAGACGTGGAACAGGTCGTGCTGCGTCTGGCCGATGATGCGGCCGAACTCGGGCACGAAGCGCCCGAGCACACCGTAGCGCTTCATGCGGTCGAGCTGCGTGGCGACGCGCCACGGCGAGGCGAGCAGCTGCAGGAACAGGCGGTTGGCGAGTGGGTCGCGGCGCAGTTCGTCGTCGATCAGGCGGCGCGACTGGTGAACCAGACGGATCGTCGCCGCGCGCGCTCCGGCGATGAAATCGTTCTGCGCCATCAGCGTGAACATCTCGATCAGCGCCCGCGGGCTGTGGCGGAACACGTTGTCGTGCGCGACCTCGAGGTAGCCGTTGCGCACGCGAAAGCGCTGGTTGATCTCGTAGATGGCCACCGGTTCGCAGGCGCGCAGGATCGCCTCGTCGAACAACTGCGTCAGCATCTCGTTCAGCACGCCCAGGCGCAGCACCCAGCGGAAGTAGTCCTTCATGAAGTGCTCGACCGCGAGCCCGCGCTCGTCGTCGGTGTAACCGAACAGGCGCGCGAGGCTGAGCTGGTGGTCGAACAGCAGGCGGTCCTCGGCGCGCCCGGCGAGCATGTGCAGGCCGTAACGGATCCGCCACAGGAAGTCCTGCCCGCGCATCAGCGCGTGGTATTCGGCCTCGTTCAGGAAGCCGCGCGCGACCAGCTCCAGCGTGCTGGCGGCGTGGAAATGGCGCTTCGCGACCCATCCCACCGTCTGCACGTCGCGCAGCCCGCCGGGGCAGCCCTTGATGTTCGGCTCGAGGTTGTACTCGGTGTTGTTGAACTTGCGGTGGCGGGCCTTCTGCTCGTCCCACTTGGCACGGAAGAACTCCGCGCTCGGCCAGATCTGCTCCGGTCCGGTCGCCGCGGCGAGCCGTTCGCGCAACGCATCGGCGCCGCTGATCGTGCGTGCCTCCATCAGCGCGGTGGCGATCGTGATGTCCGCGGCGGCGACCTCGCGGCACTCCGCCAGCGTGCGCACGCTGTGGCCGATGGCGAGTCGCGTGTCCCACAGGCAGGTGATGAACGCCTCCAGCGCGGCGGTGTGCGGCACGCGGGCCGACTCGTCGGCGAGCAGCACGAGCAGGTCGATGTCGGAGTGCGGATGCAACTCGCCCCGCCCGTAGCCGCCGACGGCGAGCAGTGCGACGCGCGGATCCGCGGCCAGCCCGTGGTGGGCCCACAGGCAGCGGAGGATGGCGTCGAGGTATCCGGCGCGCTCGCGTACCAGCGTGCGGACGTCCTCCTCGGCGAGGAAGCGGCGGTCGAGGTCGGCGCCCACGCGCGCGAGCTGCTCGCGCACGGTGGGCAGCAGTGCGGCGCCGGCGGCGAGCGCCGCGGCCAGTTCTTCCTCGCTCCAGGGCAGGGCGGGTCCCGGCATTGCCTCAGGCAGTCTCGCGCCACGGTTCGCCGCGGCGCGCGGTGAGCACCTCGCAGCCGCCGCTGGTCACCAGCAGCGTGTGTTCCCACTGCGCCGAGAGGCGACCGTCGCGCGTCTCCACGGTCCAGCCGTCGCGCTGCGAGAGTTTGGTGTGGCGCTTGCCGGCGTTGATCATCGGCTCGATGGTGAACGTCATGCCTTCCAGCAGTTCCATGCCGGTGCCGGGGCGTCCGTAGTGCAGTACCTGCGGCTCCTCGTGGAACTGGCTGCCGATGCCGTGGCCGCAGTACTCGCGCACCACGGAGTAGTAGTTGGCCTCGGCGTGCTGCTGGATCACGTGGCCGATGTCGCCGAGGCGAGCGCCCGGGCGCACCACCTCGAGCGCCCGGTAAAGGCACTCCTGCGTGATGCGCACCAGGCGCTCGGCGTGCGTCTCGCAGCGACCGACCAGGAACATCACGCTGGTGTCACCGTGGTAGCCGTCCTTCAGCACCGTCACGTCGACGTTGACGATATCGCCGCTCTTCAGGACGCGCCGTTCGCTCGGGATGCCGTGGCAGACCACCTGGTTCACCGAGGTGCAGATCGACTTCGGGAAACCGTGGTAGTCGAGCGGTGCCGGGATCGCGTGCTGCACGTTCACGATGAAGTCGTGGCAGAGGCGGTCGAGTTCGCCGGTGCTGACCCCGGGTTGCACGTACGGCGCGATCATCTCGATCACGTCGGCGGCGAGCCGGCCGGCGACGCGCATGCGGTCGATCTCGGCCGGCGTCTTGATGAATCCCGGTGGCGGGTTCGGCTGGCTCTTCATGCTGCTCTCGGCTTGCGGGTCGGGTGGCATCGCGGCACGCTGGCTGGGTACGGACGCATTGTAAACCAGCAACGCCGGGCGGCGCGGCCGCAAAACCGGCAATAGTCGATGCGGCCGCCCGCGCGGCTTCTGTTCGTGCCGGGGCTGTGGTATAAAGCCGCCCGCTCCGTGCCGGACCCGATCCGTGCCGGGGCGGGGCGCCGCCGCGGCGGGCCCGGCCATCCGGCCGGGCGCCGGACGAGCGGGCCCGAACGACACACACGCACCGGCACATGGTCCGGGGTGCCCGGCGCGGCGGTTGCCGCACGGGTCGGACCATGGGGCGCGTGGAGGCTCAACCCTGACAATGAAGGTACCGTCATGACCCACGTTTCCATGAAGGAAATGCTGCAGGCCGGCGTCCATTTCGGACACCAGACCCGCTACTGGAACCCGAAGATGAAACAGTACATCTTCGGCGCCCGCAACAAGGTTCACATCATCAACCTCGAGCACACCGTCGTCGCGTTCAACGAGGCGCTCGGCTTCGTGCGCCAGCTCGCCGGCAACAAGAACCGGCTGCTGTTCGTCGGCACCAAGCGTTCGGCGAGCAAGATCGTCGAGGAAGAGGCGCAGCGCGCCGGCATGCCCTTCGTGAGCCACCGCTGGCTGGGCGGCATGCTGACCAACTACAAGACGATCCGTGCCTCGATCAAGCGCCTGCGCGAGCTCGAGCAGCAGAGCCACGACGGTACTTTCGCGCGCCTTACCAAGAAGGAAGCGCTGATGCGTACCCGCCAGATGGCCAAGCTCGAGCAGAGCATCGGCGGCATCAAGGACATGGGCGGCCTGCCGGACGCGATCTTCGTCGTCGACGTCGACCACGAGCGCATCGCGATCACCGAGGCGCGCAAGCTCGGCATCCCGGTGATCGGCATCTGCGACACCAACAGTGACCCCGACGGCATCGACTACCTGATCCCCGGCAACGACGATTCGATCCGTGCGATCCGGCTCTACGTCGGCGCGGTGGCCGATGCCTGCGTTTCCGGCCGCCAGGACGGCGGCGGCATCGCGTCGCGTGACGAGTTCGTCGAGCTGGGCAGCGAGGCCCAGAGCGGCTGATCCGCGCGCCGCCGGCCGCCTGGCCGGCAGCGAATCGCTGGCGGCGGCCCCAGGCCGCCGCTTCTGCTTGCAAGACACCAGTTGTTGGAGAACACGGCAATGGCTGATATCACGGCGTCGATGGTCAAGGAACTGCGCGAGCGCACCGGGCTCGGCATGATGGAATGCAAGAAGGCGCTGGTCGAGGCGAACGGCGACATCGAGCTCGCGGTCGAGGAGTTGCGCAAGTCGAGCGGCATGAAGGCGGCCAAGAAGGCCGGGCGCACCGCGGCCGACGGCGTGGTCTGCGCACGCGTGGCGGGCGGGGACTACGGCCTGCTGCTCGAGGTCAACAGCGAGACCGATTTCGTCGCGCGCGACGACAACTTCCTCGGCTTCGTCGCCAAGGTCGCCGACGCCGCGCTCGCGCAGCGCTGCGAGGACGTGGCCGCGCTGATGGCGGGCGGCCTCGAGGCCGGGCGCGAGGCGCTGGTACAGAAGATCGGCGAGAACATCACGGTGCGCCGCGTGCGCGCGCTGGCGGCGCCGGGCGGCGTGATCGGCAGCTACGTGCACGGCAACTCGAAGATCGCCGTGCTGGTTGCGCTCAAAGGCGGCTCCGGCGAGCTCGCGCGTGACGTCGCGATGCACGTCGCCGCGATCAATCCGCAGTACGCCACCCCGGCCGAGGTGCCGCCGGCGGTGATCGAGAAGGAGCGCGAGATCCTGGTCGCGCAGGCTGCCGACAGCGGCAAGCCGGCCGACATCGTCGCCAAGATGGTCGAGGGCCGGGTGCGCAAGTTCCTCGCCGAGATCAGCCTGTCCGAGCAGTCCTTCGTGAAGGATCCGGACACCACGGTCGGCAAGCTGCTGCAGCAGGCCGGGGCCGAGCTCACCGGATTCGTGCGCTTCGAGGTCGGCGAGGGCATCGAGAAGGAAGAAAAGGATTTCGCTGCCGAGGTGGCGGCCCAGCTGAAGGGCTGAGCGCGCGCCGCGCGCGGCATTGTTGCGCAGACGCGGCGCCTGCTTGTCTGTAGACTGAGGCGCGTTTCGGGCAAGGTCGGGCGTCACGATGCAGAAGCAGAAGGACAAGAAGTACAAGCGCATCCTGCTCAAGCTGAGCGGGGAGGCGCTGATGGGCAGCGAGAGCCTCGGCATCGACCCCAGGATCCTCGACCGCATGGCACTCGAGATCGGCCAGCTGGTCGGCATCGGGGTGCAGGTCGGGCTCGTGATCGGCGGCGGTAACCTGTTCCGTGGCGCGTCGCTGCACGCGGCCGGCATGGATCGCGTCACCGGCGACCACATGGGGATGCTCGCAACCGTGATGAACGCGCTGGCGATGCGCGATGCGCTCGAGCGCTCGAACATCTCCTCGTCGATCATGTCGGCGATCCCGATGAGCGGGATCGTCGACCACTACGACCGGCGCAAGGCCGTGCGCCAGCTCGCGCAGGGCGACGTGGTGATCTTCGCCGCCGGCACTGGCAATCCGTTCTTCACCACCGACTCCTCGGCCTGCCTGCGCGGCATCGAGGTCAACGCCGAACTGGTGCTGAAGGCGACCAAGGTCGACGGCGTCTATACCAGCGATCCGATGTCCGATCCGTCGGCGGTACGCTTCGATCGCCTGAGCTACGACGAGGTGCTCGATCGCAAGCTCGGCGTGATGGACCTGACTGCGATCTGCCTGTGCCGGGACCACCACATGCCGGTGCGTGTGTTCGCGATGGACAAGCCGAACGCGCTGCTCAACATCGTGATGGGCGGCGACGAAGGCACCCTGATCGAATAGCCGTGGAGGAAGCAAAGTGATCAACGAGCTCAGGAAGGACGCCGAGGCGCGCATGCGCAAGAGCGTCGAGGCACTCGGCGTCGCGTTCAACAAGATCCGTACCGGCCGCGCGCATCCGAGCCTGCTCGATACCGTGCGTGTGTCGTACTACGGCAACGAGGTGCCGCTGAACCAGGTCGCCAACATCACCGTCGAGGACGCGCGCATGCTGGTGATCACGCCGTGGGAAAGAAACATGGTGCCGGACGTCGAGAAGGCGATCCTCAAGTCCGACCTCGGACTCAACCCCTCGAGCGCGGGGCAGGTGATCCGGCTGCCGATGCCGGCGCTGACCGAGGAGACGCGCAAGGGCTACATCAAGCAGGCGCGCCACGAGGCCGAGCTGGCACGCATCGCGTTGCGCAACGTGCGCAAGGACGTGAACTCGGACCTGAAGGACCTGCTGAAGGAGAAGGCGATCTCCGAGGACGAGGAACGCCGCGCGCTCGACGAGGTGCAGAAGCTCACCGACCGTTACGTCGCGGAGATCGACCACCAGCTCGCGGCCAAGGAAAAGGACCTGATGGACATCTGAGCTCGCCCGGCGCGACGCTCCCATGCACACCCCCCCGAAGTCCGCGGGCGACGCCCCGGCGCGCGTGCCGCACCACGTGGCCGTGATCATGGACGGCAACGGCCGCTGGGCGCGCGCGCGCGGACGCCCCGCGGAGGCCGGCCACCGCGCCGGTGTCGAGGTGATCCGCAAGCTGCTCGGCGCGTGCCGCGAGCACGGGGTAGCGGTGCTGACGCTGTTCGCGTTCAGCAGCGAGAACTGGCAGCGCCCGCGCGAGGAAGTGCGCGGGCTGATGGCGCTGTTCGCGCGCTACCTGCGCCGTGAGGTACGCGAACTCGACGAAAGCGGCGTGCGGCTGCGCGTGATCGGGGACCGGGCGCGGTTCGGCGCGCGCATCGTGCACCTGATGGACGAGGCCGAACGCCAGACCGCGGCCAACACCGCCTCCACGCTCGTCATCGCCGCCGACTACGGCGGCCAGTGGGACATCGTGCAGGCCGCGCGCGCACTGGCGCGCGATGCCGCCAACGGCCGGCTGGACCCGGAATGCATCGACGCCGCCGCGCTGCAGCAGCGTCTGTGTCTGGGGGACCTGCCGCAGCCCGACCTGCTGATCCGCACCGGGGGCGACCACCGCATCAGCAATTTCCTGCTGTGGCAGATTGCGTACACGGAGCTCTATTTCACCGAATGTCACTGGCCCGACTTCGACGCCGGCGAGTTCGCGGCGGCGCTGCGCGACTACGCGGCACGCGAGCGGCGTTTCGGCGCCCGGCCCGCCGCGGCCGGGCAGGTGACCACCGGCCAGGTGACGGCATGTTGAAGCAGCGCGTGGCGACCGCGCTGGTGTTTGCGGCGGTGGTGCTCGGCGTGGTGCTGGGTACCACGCCGGAGGCGACCGCGGCACTGTTCGGCCTGCTGGTGCTCGGGGCGGCGTGGGAATGGTCGGCGCTGGCGGGCTTCGGCAGGCGGCTGGCACGCCTGGGGTTTGTCGTGCTCGTGGCGGTGACGATGGCGGTCGGACTGCGCGCGCTGGGCACGGTCGCCGACCCCGACGGCGGCCGGCTGGTCGCGCTGACTGGTCCGGTACTCGCGTTCTGGGCGCTCGCGGCGCTGGCGGTGAAGGCGTATCCGGCCGGTTCCGGGGTGTGGGGTTCACGCTGGACGCTGCTGCTGGTGGGGCTGCTCGTGCTGGTGCCGCCGTGGCTCGCGGTGGTGTTCGTGCGCGCTTTGCCACAGGGCGCGTACCTGCTGGTCTACGTGATCGCGCTGGTCGCCTGCGCCGATATCGGTGCCTTCTTTGCCGGGCGCGCGATTGGTGGACCCAAACTGATGCCGCGGGTCAGTCCGGGCAAGACCTGGGCCGGATTCGCCGGCGGGCTGGCCGCCAGCCTGCTGCTCGCGCTGGTGGTCGGCAGTGGCCTGGAACTCGGCGGTGCGCAACTCGGCATGTGGTGCGTGCTGGCCGGGCTGACGGCGGTCGCCTCGGTGTTCGGCGACCTGCTCGAGAGCATGGTCAAGCGCCACGGTGGCCAGAAGGACAGCGGCTCGCTCTTGCCGGGGCACGGCGGCCTGCTGGACCGGCTCGACAGCCTCAGTGCCGGCGTGCCGGTATTTGCGTTCGTGCTCGCGCAGACCGGGATGGTGCCGTGAACGACGGGCGTCTGCGGGTCACGGTGCTCGGCTCGACCGGCTCGATCGGCGACAGCACGCTCGACGTGATCGCACGCAATCCCGAACGCTACCGCGTGTTCGCGCTCGGCTGCGGCAGCCGCTGGCGCGAGCTGCTCGCGCAATGCCGCGCACACCGGCCACGCGTTGCCGTGGTCGCCGATCGTGCCGCGGCGGACGCGTTGCGCGCGGCGGTGCGCGCCGAAGGACTCGGTATCGAGGTGCTGGACGGCGCGGCGGGACTCGAGGCCGTGGCCGCGCATCCGGACACCGAGGTGGTGATGGCGGCGATCGTCGGCGCGGCGGGGCTGCTGCCGACCATCGCCGCCGCGCGCGCGGGCAAGCGGGTGTTGCTGGCAAACAAGGAGGCGCTGGTGATGGCCGGGCGCTTCTTCATGGATGCGGTGGCCACGGGTGGCGCGGCGCTGCTGCCGATCGACAGCGAGCACAACGCGATCTTCCAGTGCCTCCCCGGAGGCTACCGCGCCGGCGAGCGTTCGCCGCTGGTGCGCCGCCTGCTGTTGACCGCCTCCGGCGGGCCGTTCCGCGCCATGGCGCCGGAGGCGCTGGTGCAGGTGACCCCCGAGCAGGCGGTCGCGCACCCGAACTGGGTGATGGGCCGCAAGATCTCGGTCGACTCGGCGACCATGATGAACAAGGGGCTCGAACTGATCGAGGCCTGCTGGCTGTTCGGCATGCCGGCGGAGCAGGTCGAGGTGCTGATCCACCCGCAGAGCGTGGTGCATTCGCTGGTCGAGTTCGTCGACGGTTCGGTGCTGGCGCAACTCGGCAATCCCGATATGCGGGTGCCGATCGCCTGCGGACTGGCCTGGCCCGAACGGATTCCCTCGGGCGCGACGCCGCTCGATCTGGTGCGCGCCACGGCGCTGGCCTTCGAGGCGCCCGATTTCGCGCGCTTTCCCTGCCTGCGGCTGGCACTGGACGCGGCGCGTGCCGGCGGTTCGGCGCCCGTGGTGCTCAACGCCGCGAACGAGATCGCCGTGCAGGCTTTCCTCGACGGGCGGCTCGGCTTCACCCGCATCGCGCCGGTGATCGGCGCCGCGCTCGATCGGCTGGGCAGCACCGAACCCGCTTCGCTCGAGGAGGTCCAAGCGATCGACGGCGAGGCGCGCGCGCTTGCGTGGCGCCTGATCGGCGGCGGCTGAGAGCGGGAGATCACATGGAATTGCTGCAGACGGTCCTGATCACGGTGGTGACGCTGGGCATCCTGGTGGCGGTGCACGAGTACGGGCACTTCATCGTGGCGCGGCGCGCGGGAGTGCGCGTGCTGCGGTTCTCGATCGGTTTCGGGCGGCCGTTGTGGCAGCGCACCGGGCGTGACGGCACCGAGTACGTGGTGGCCGCGATCCCGCTCGGGGGCTACGTGAAGATGCTCGACGAGCGCGAGGGCGAGGTGGCGCCCGACGAACTGCACCGCAGCTTCAACCGCCAGCCGGTGGGCGCGCGGTTCGCGATCGTCGCCGCCGGTCCGCTGGCGAACTTCCTGCTCGCGATCGTTGCGTTCTACGCGCTGTACGTGATCGGCGTGCCGGGGCTGGCGCCGGTGATCGGCGAGGTGATTCCCGCCTCGATCGCGGAGGCGGCCGGGCTGGAGCGCGGACAGGAGATCGTCGCGGTCGACGGCGAGTCGACGCCGACGCGCCAGGCGGTGTCCATGCAGTTGCTGAAACGTCTCGGCGAGAGCGGCGAGATTCGCTTCTCGGTGCGCTACGGCGCCGCCGGGTCGGGGCTGGTCTACGAGTCGTCCGCCACGCTCACCGACTGGCTGGCCGGCGAGGACGATCCCGATCTGCTCGACGGACTCGGCATTGCGTTCCTGGTGCCGGAGCTCGCGCCTCGCATCGGCAGCGTGCTGCCGGGCAGTCCGGCCGAGCGTGCCGGGATGCGCAGCGGTGACCTGGTGGTAGCGGTCGACGCCGAGGCGGTGGACTCCTGGGAGACCTGGGTGAGGCTGGTGCGCGCAAGCCCCGGGCGCGAACTCGCGGTGGATCTCGAGCGTGGCGGTGAGCGCGTGCGCGTGCGCGTGACGCCGGCCGCGGTGGCGCGTGGCGGGGACGGCGCGATCGGGCAGGTCGGTGTCGGCGTTGCCGAGCAGCCGTGGCCCGAGGAACTGCGGCGCACCGAGCGCTACGGTCCGTTCGCGGCGTGGCGGCCCGCGTTGGCGCAGACGTGGTCGCTGGCGGCGTTCACGGTCGATTCGGTCAGGAAGATGTTCGAGGGGATGATCTCTCCGAAGAACTTGAGCGGACCTATCACGATTGCTAAAGTGGCGACCGATTCGGCGCGCTCGGGCCTGGAGAGCTATATCGGTTTCCTCGCGCTGCTCAGCATCAGCCTCGGCGTGCTGAACCTGTTTCCCATCCCGGTACTCGACGGCGGACACTTGGTCTATTACCTGATCGAGATGGTCAAGGGCAGTCCGGTGTCGGAACGGGCGCAGATGCTGGGTTATCAGGTGGGCCTGGTGATCCTGGTCGGCGTGATGCTGCTGGCGTTGTACAACGACCTGAACCGGCTCGCTGCCAACTGATCCATGCGGCGCGATGCGGGCACTCAACTCGGCAAAGGACTCTCGGGCACCTCAATGACGCGTTATCTCACTGTCCTTTCCCTGTGGCTGGCGCTGGCCGCCGCGGCGGTCGCGGAATCCTTCGTGGTCACCGACATCCGCGTCGAGGGCTTGCAGCGGATCTCCCCGGGCAGCGTGTTCAACGACATCCCGGTCAAGGTGAACGACCGTGTCGACGAGGCGGCGATCGCCGATACCGCGCGGGCCCTGTTCCGTTCCGGCAATTTCGACGACGTGCAGATCGGCCGCGACGGTGACGTGCTGGTGATCACGCTGGTCGAGCGCCCCTCGATCAGCGAAATCAACATCGACGGCAACAAGGCGATCAAGACCGAGGACCTGCTCGAGGGCCTCAAGGGCGCCGGCCTCGCGGTGGGGCAGGTGTTCCAGCGCGCCACGCTCGAGCAGATGCGCGTGGAACTCCAGCGTCAGTACGTGAGCCAGGGCCGCTACGACGCCAGTATCGAGACCGAGGTCGCCGAGCAGGCACGCAACCGCGTGGCGGTCAACATCGACGTGAGCGAGGGCAGTGTCGCGCGCATCAAGCACATCAACGTGGTCGGCAACTCGGTATTCGACGACGGCGACCTCACCGATTTGTTCGAGCTGAAGAGCTCGGGCTGGTTCTCGTGGCTGAGCGGCAATGACAAGTACTCGCGCGAGAAGCTGAACGGCGACCTCGAGAACCTCAGCTCGTACTACCTGGACCGCGGCTACATCCGCTTCAACATCGATTCCACGCAGGTCTCGATCACGCCCGATCGCAGCGCCGTGTACATCACGGTCAACATCACCGAGGGCGAGAAGTACAAGGTCTCGAAGGTCGACCTCTCGGGCGACATCGTGGTTCCCGAGGATGAGATGCGCGGATTCCTGTTGCTGCGCGAGGGGCAGGATTTCTCGCAGGTGCAGGTCACGAACACCGAGGAGATGATCACGCAGCGACTCGGCGTCGAGGGCTACACCTTCGCGAAGGTCAACGGCATCCCCGAGATCGACGACACGCAGCGCACAGTGGCGATGAAGTTCTTCGTCGATCCGGGCAAGCGCACCTACGTGCGCCGCATCGAGTTCCGCGGCAACACCAAGAGCATCGACGAGGTGCTGCGACGCGAGATGCGCCAGATGGAATCGGCGCCGGCCTCCTCGGCGCTCATCGAGCAGTCGCGCGTGCGTCTCGAGCGCCTCGGTTTCTTCAAGGAGGTGACGACCGAGAACATCGAGGTCCCCGGCACCGACGACATGATCGACGTGCAGTACACGGTCGAGGAGCAGTCCTCCGGCAGCATCGGCGCGAGCATCGGTTACGCGCAGGACGCCGGGCTGATCCTCGGCGCGAACCTGCAGCAGAACAACTTCCTCGGCACCGGCAAGCAGGTCGGGATCGGACTGAACTCGAGCAACTACCAGGATCTCTACAGTTTCAACTACGTGAATCCGTATTTCACCGAGGACGGCGTCAGCCGGGGTTTCTCGGTGTTCTACCGCTCGACCGATCTCGAGGAGATCAACGTCGCGAGCTACACCACCGACACGATCGGCGCCACGGTGAGTTTCGGCTACCCGATCAGCGAGACGCAGCGCCTGGGTCTGAGCTTCGGCGTGAACCGCACCGACATCGGTGCCGGCATCGGCGCGGTGCAGGAGATCTCGGGCAGCCCGCGTCCGATCGACGACACGATCGGCTACATCAGCCAGAGTGACCTGAACGACGGCGTCGGCGGTGACGGCTGGTTCGACCCGGCGCTGATCCGGTCGCCCGTTCCCGACAGCGTGTTCCAGACCAATGTCCCGAAGGGATTCCTCGACATCTACGGCGACGACTTCGACAACTTCCTGGTCACCGGCAGTTGGTCGCAATCCGCCCTGAACCGGGGCCAGCTCGCGACCCGCGGTTATTCGCAGAGCCTGTCGCTGCAGGTTGCGACGCCGGGCAGCGACCTCGAGTACTTCAAGCTGATGTACAACGGCCAGATATTCATCCCGCTGTGGCGCAGCTTCACGCTGCGCCTGCGCACCGACCTCGGCTACGGCGACGGCTGGGGCGATACCAGCGAGCTGCCGTTCTACGAGCACTTCTACGCGGGCGGCTTCCGTTCGGTGCGCGGCTTCAAGAGCAACACGCTGGGTCCGCAGAGCACGCCGGCGCTGCGCTACACGATCCTGAACATCCCCGTATACAACAGCGAGGGCGAGATCGTCGATTTCGATGACAAGTACGTCTACGTGACCTGCGCGCGCGACGACGACACCAATCCGGCACACACGAAGTGCGGGCCCCAGGGCGAGAAGATCTTCTTCAGCGGCCTGGGTCTCGACCCCGACGAGCCGTTCGGCGGCAACGTGCTGGTCGAGGGCAGCGCGGAGATCCTGTTCCCGTTGCCGTTCATCAAGGACCAGCGCTCGGTGCGTTCCGGTGTGTTCGTCGATTTCGGTAATGTTTTTGATACCAATTGCAGTGACACGCAAGTAATATGCTCCGACCCTGATTACGGTGAACTGCGCTATTCGGTCGGTTTCGGCGTGACCTGGATAACAGGCTTCGGCCCGATCACCTTCAGCCTCGCCAAGCCGCTCAACGACGAGGACTGGGACGAGACCGAGGTATTCCAGTTCTCGCTCGGTCAGGGTTTTTGACGGGTTTTTCTCCGATTACCAGATCACCTGGAGTTCCGACGTGATGCGTCTTGGCCGTGCCGCAGCGATTGCCTGCCTGCTCACCCTGGTTCCCGGTCTCGCCCTCGCGCAGGGCAAGGTCGCGGTGCTGAACCTCGAGAAGGCGATCTTCGAGACCGAGGAAGCGAAGAAGCAGCTGGACGCGCTGCGGCAGACGCCGGATTTCCAGAACAACAAGAAGGAATACGACCGCCTCAAGAAGCAGTACGAGGACCTCGCCCAGCAGTTCAACAAGAACCGCGAGGTGATGAGCGCGGAGCAGGAGGCCGAGCAGGCGCGCAAGCTCAAGGACGTGGAGACCGATTTCGAGTTCGTCGCGAAGAAGCTGCAGCAGGCGCAAGCCTCGGTAGCGCAGCGCGTGATGCGCGAGATCGGCCCGCGCGCCAATACGGTGGTCATGGACCTGATCAAGGCGGAGGGCATTGGCCTGCTGCTGAACGCCCAGGCGGCGCTGTATGCGGAGCCGGACTTCGTGCTCGACGCCAAGGTCACCGACAAGCTCAACCAGGGCGGCAAGTGAGAGCGCCCGCCACCGGCGGCGCGCGTCCCGCAGCACGTGCGGCGAAGCGTGCCTGACGCCGCCGCGGGAAGTCACGCCACAGGGGCTCCCCGATGGAATACCGGCTCGCTGAACTCGCCGCGCTCGTGGGCGCCGCAGTGCGCGGCGACCCGGGGCGTCTGATCCGCGGCGTCGGCGACCTCGAGCACGCCCGTCCGGACCAGCTCGCGTTCCTCGCCTCGCCCGCGTATCGTCGCCACCTCGGCGCCACGCGCGCGGGGGCCGTCGTGCTGACGGCTGAGACGGCGGGCGCCTGCGCGGTCGATTGCCTGCTGGTCGAGAATCCCTACCGGGCGTTCGCGACGCTGTCGCGCCTGTTCATCGAGCTGCCGCAGGACGCACCCGGTGTGCACGCCACGGCGGTGGTGGCGCCGGATGCGCGTATCCACCCGTCGGCCAGCATCGGTGCACAGTGCTCGATCGAGGCGGGTGCCGAGATCGGCGAGCGCAGTGTGATCGGCGCGGGATGCTGCATCGGGGCGGGCAGCCGGATCGGCAGCGATTGCCGGTTGTGGGCCAACGTGGTGCTGTACCACGGCGTGCACCTCGGCGACCGCGTCACGGTGCACGCCGGCGCGGTGCTCGGCGCGGACGGCTTCGGCTTCGCGAGCGGTCCCGAGGGCTGGGAGAAGATCGCGCAGCTTGGCGGGGTCGCGATCGGCGACGACGTCGAGATCGGCGCCTGCACGACGATCGACCGCGGCACGCTCGGTGACACCGTCGTCGAGCGCGGGGTCAAGGTCGACAACCAGGTGCAGATCGCGCACAACGCGCGCATCGGCGCCCACACCGCGATCGCCGGTTGTGCCGGGATTGCCGGCGGCGTGCGCATCGGCAGCCACTGCCGCATCGGTGGTGGCGCCGGGCTGGTGGGGCACATCGAGGTGGCAGACGGCGTGACCATCACGCCGATGAGTCTGGTCACGCGCTCGATCGACGCGCCGGGAACCTATACTTCCGGCACCGTGCTGCAGGCATCGCAGCGCTGGAAGCGCTCGGCGCTGCGATTCGGCGAGCTCGAGGAAATGAACCGCCGCCTGCGGCGAGTGGAGCGCCTGCTCGGGCGCGCCGCGCCCGGGAGGCACGATACGGAGGATCCGGCCGGATGCTGATGGACATCAACGAGATTCGCGAGTACCTGCCGCACCGCTATCCGTTCCTGCTGGTCGATCGGGTGATCGCGCTCGAACTCGGCAAGTCGATCGTCGCGTACAAGAACGTGACCGGCAACGAGGGCTTCTTCCAGGGCCACTTTCCGGACCTGCCGGTGATGCCGGGCGTGCTGATCGTCGAGGCAATGGCACAGGCGGCGGGCATCCTCGGTTTCCGCACCATGGACAAGAAG
>CAUJIL010000242.1 GCA_963204845.1 Pseudomonadota bacterium
CAACCGGCGCGCTGCGCATCTCGCGCTCGATGCGCAGCACCAGCCCCATCATCGCGAACAGGATCAGCAGGCTGCTGCCGCCGTAGCTGAGGAACGGCAGCGTCAGTCCCTTGGTGGGCAGCAACCCGGCGTTGACGCCGATGTTGATGAACACCTGTGCCGCGGTCAGCAGCGCGATGCCGAAGCACACGTAGGCGGGGAACGTCTGCTGGCGCTGCGCGGCTTCGCTGCCGATGCGCATGATGCGCGCGATGAGCGCGGCGAACAGCGCGATGAACGCGACGCAGCCGACCAGTCCGAGTTCCTCGGCGATGATCGCGAACACGAAGTCGGTGTGCGCCTCGGGCAGATAGAAGAGCTTCTGCACGCTGTTGCCGAGCCCCACGCCCAGCAACTCGCCACGGCCGAACGCGATCAGCGCCTGGGTCAGCTGGTAACCGCCGCCGAACTGCTCCGACCACGGATCGAGGAACGTGACCAACCGCTGCAGGCGATACGGCGACCACACCGCCACCACCGCGGCGGCGCACAGCGCCAGCGCCAGCAGCACGCCGAACTGCAGCAACCGCGCCCCGCCGATGAACAGCATCGCCATCGCGGTGCCGGCGATCACCACCGCCGCGCCGTAGTCCGGCTCGAGCAGCAGCAGACCCACGACGAGCACCAGCAGGCCGAGCGGCTTGAACATGCCCTTCCAGCGGTTCTGCACCTCGTATTGGCGGCGCGTCATGTAGCCGGCGAGGTAGACCACGAAGAACAGTTTCATCAGTTCGGAAGGCTGCAGGTTGACCGGCCCGAAACCGATCCAGCGCGTCGCCCCGTTCACCTCGCGCCCGATCCCGGGCACCAGCAGCAGCGCGAGGATCACCATTCCCACGACCAGCAGCGAGGCCCCGGCGTGCTCCCACACGCGCACCGGCACCTGCAGCGTGACCCACAGCGCGCCGGCCCCGAGCGTGAGATAAATGCCGTGGCGGACGATGTGATAGAAGGGATTGCCGTACTGCTCGGCCGCATAATCCATCGACGCGGACCCCATCATCACGAAGCCCGCCGCAGACAGCGCGATCACCAGTGCGAGCAGTTGCACATCCACCCCGCGGTCGCGGCGGATCAGCACGGTTTCCGTCTGCGTGGGCTGCATCTCAGTCCGCGCCTCCCGCCGCCAGCGCCTGCACCGCGCGGGCGAATGCCGCGCCGCGCTCCTCGAAATTGCGGAACATGTCGAAACTCGCGCAGGCCGGCGACAGCAGCACGATGTCGCCCGTGCGTGCCAGTGCGCGCGCAACCGCCACCGCCTCGTCCATGCCGGCGGCGCGGTGCAGCTCGACCGCGCCGTCGAGCGCGCCCTGCAGCCGTGCGGCGGCCTCACCGATCAGCACCGCGGCGCGTCCCACGCGGCGCAGCTCGGCGGCCAGCGCGGAAAAATCGTTCTCCTTCGCCACCCCGCCGGCCAGCAGCACGATGCGCCCGCGGCAATCGTCCGCCAGTCCGCGCAGCGCGGCGACCGCGGCTGCCGCGTTGGTGCCCTTGGAGTCGTCGTACCAGTCGACGCCGTCGAGGCGGCGCACGTGCTGGCAGCGGTGCGGCAGGCCGCGATACCCGCGCAGCACCGCGAGCTGCGCGGCGCGCGGGATGCCGGCCGCATCGGCCAGCGCGAGCGCGGCGAGTGCGTTGCACACGTTGTGTCCACCGCGCAGCCCCAGCTCTGCCACCGCGAGCAGTGGTTGCTCGCCGTGCGCGAGCCACTGCCCGCCACCGGCCGTGACGAGCCCGTAGCCGCCATCGGCGGCCGGCCCGGCGCCGAAACTCGCGCGCGTGGCGGCACAGTCGGCTGCGGGAAAAGTGCGCGGATCGTCGCGGTTGACCACCACGTGGCGCGCGCCCTCGTAGATGCGCAGCTTCGCGCGGTGGTAGCTCTCGAGATCGGGGTAACGGTCGAGGTGGTCGGCCGCGAAGTTCAGCACGGTCGCCACGTCGGCGGCGAAGTCGATCACGGTCTCGAGCTGGAAGCTCGACAGCTCCAGCACGTACAGCGCCACCTCGGGATCGAGCAGATCGAGCGCCGGCGTGCCGAGATTGCCGCCGCAGCCGCAGCGGATGCCGGCCGCGTTCGCCATCGCCCCGACCAGCGTGGTCACCGTGCTCTTGCCGTTGGTGCCGGTGATCGCGACGATCGGCGCACGCGCCTCGCGATGGAACAGTTCGATGTCCCCGAGCACCACGGCACCGGCGGCGCGCGCGGCGGCGAGCGCGGGCTGCCGGGGGTCGACCCCGGGACTCACGACGAGTTCGGCCGCGCTGGCGAGAAACGTTGCGTCGAGCGCACCGGTACGCAGTTCGACGCCCGGGAACTCGGCCCGGAAGCGCTCGATGCCCGGCGGGTCCACGCGGCTGTCGGCGACCGCGAACGGCGCGCCACGGCGCGCCAGGAAACGCGCGCACGACAACCCGGTCAGGCCCATGCCGACCACGATCCGCCGTCCTTTCCGCGTTGCCTCGCGCTTCATCGTCGCTCCCGCTCAGCGCAGCTTCAGCGTCGCCAGTCCGAACAGGACCAGCACGACGGTGATGATCCAGAAGCGCACGATCACGCGCGGTTCCGGCCAGCCTTTCAGTTCGAAATGGTGATGGATCGGCGCCATGCGGAAGTTCCGCTTGCCGGTCAGCTTGAACGAGCCCACCTGCAGCATCACCGACACGGTCTCCATCACGAACACGCCACCCATGATGAAGAACACGATCTCGTGGCGGACGATCACCGCGATCACGCCGAGCGCGGCGCCCAGCGCCAGCGCGCCGACGTCGCCCATGAACACCATCGCCGGATAGGTGTTGAACCACAGGAAGCCGAGACCGGCGCCCGCCAGCGCGCCGCAGAAGATCACCAGCTCGCCGGCGCCGGCGATGTACGGAATGTGCAGGTACGGCGCGAACTCGGCGTGTCCCGCCAGGTAGGCGATCACCGCCAGCGCGGCGGCGACCAGCACGCTCGGCATGATCGCCAGGCCGTCGAGCCCGTCGGTCAGGTTGACCGCGTTGCTGGCCCCGACGATCACGAAATAGGCGAGCACCACGAACGCCGGCCCCAGCGCCAGCGTGACCTGCTTGAAGAACGGCACGATCAGCTGCGTCTCGGCCGGCGACACCGCGCTGGCGTACAGGTACAGCGCGGCGCCGGCACCGGCCAGCGACTGCCAGAAGTACTTCCAGCGCGCCGGCAGGCCGCGCGAGTCCTTCTCGACCACCTTGCGGTAGTCGTCGACCCAGCCGACCGCGCCGAAGGCCACGGTCACCGCGAGCACGACCCAGACGTAGCGGTTGTGCAGGTCCGCCCACAACAGCGTGCTGGCGACGATGCCGACCAGGATCAGCGCACCGCCCATGGTCGGCGTGCCCGCCTTGCTGAGGTGCGACTGCGGACCGTCGCTGCGCACGGTCTGCCCGATCTGCTCGCGGTTGAGCCGACGGATCATCGCCGGGCCCACCAGCAGCGTGATCGCCAGCGCGGTCAGCACGCCGAGGATGCCGCGGAACGTCAGGTACTGGAACACCGCGAACACCTTCACGTAACCGCTCAGCCACTCCGCCAGCAACAGGAGCATCAGTGCGTCCCCGTCCCGGCCGCGCCGGGTTGTGCGTCGATCAGCGCGTTCACCACGCGTTCCATCCCGGCCGAGCGCGATCCCTTGACCAGCAGCACACAGCCGGCATGGTCGAAGGCGCGGCACGCAGCGATCAGTTCGTCCTGCGTCACGAAGGCGCGCGCACCGGCGCCGAACCCTTCCGCCACGGCCGCGGCATGCTCGCCGCAGGCCAGCAGTTGCCCGATACCGGCCACCCGTGCGTGCGCACCCACCTCCCGATGCAGCTCGCGACTCCCGGGCCCGAGCTCCGCCATCGCGCCGAGCACCAGCACGCGCTCGCCGTCGAAGCTCGCCAGTGAGTCGATCGCCGCGCGCACCGAACCGGGATTGGCGTTGTAGGTGTCGTCGATCAGCAGCGCGCCGTGCACGCTGGTGCGCGGCTGCATGCGTCCGGCGACCGGAAGCACCGACTGCAACCCCAGGCGAATGGCCTCCGGCGCGACGCCGAGCGCAACGCCCACCGCCGCGGCGCAGACCGCGTTGGCCACCTGCTGCACGCCCGGCACCGCCAGTCGTACCTCGCTGGCCCCCGCCGGCGTGATCAGGCGAAAGCGCGCGCAACCGGCGGTGAGCGCGATGCCTTCGGCACGCACGTCGGCGAGCGCATCGCCGCGTGCGCTCGCGCCGATCACGCGCCGCGCACCGATGCGCTCGCGCCACGCGTCGGCGAAAGGCTCGTCGAGGTTCAGCACCGCGACGCCACCGGGAGCAAGCGCGTCGTAGATCTCGCCCTTGGTGCGCGCGACCTCCGCCAGCGTGCCGAAGCCTTGCAGGTGCGCCGGCAGCGCGTTGGTGACCAATGCCACGTCGGGGCGCACGAAGGCGCCGAGGTACGCGATGTCGCCGGGCTTGCCGGCGCCCATCTCGATCACCGCTGCGCGCGCCTCGGGATCGAGACCCAGCAGCATCAGCGGCACGCCGATCTCGTTGTTCAGGTTGCCGGTGGTGGCATGCACCGGGCCACCGGTGCGCAGGATCGCCGCGATCATCTCCCGCGTCGTGGTCTTGCCGGCGCTGCCGGTCAGCGCGACCACCGGGCCGCCGAAGGCCTCGCGGTTATAACGTGCGATCTCCCCGAGCGCCCGCAGGGTGTCGGGCACCAGCAGCAGCGGAATGCCGGCCGTGACCGGTCGCGAGCACAGCAGCGCGGCGGCCCCGCGGCGCTCGGCCTCGGCGACGAAGGCGTGGCCGTCGAAACGCTCACCGACCAGCGCGACGAACAGGCTGCCGGGTGCGAGCGTGCGCGAATCGGTGGCAACGGCCGTGAACCGCGCCGCGCGCGCGGGCGCCGCGAGGCCCAGCACGCCTGCGATCTCGGCCAGGTCCATCGCGCGCATCATGGCCGCGGCTCCCGCGCGGCCAGCGCCTCGCGCGCGACCAGCGCATCGCTGAACGGCACGCGCACCCCGGCGGTTTCCTGGTAATCCTCGTGTCCCTTGCCGGCGATCAGCACGCAGTCGCCCGGCGCCGCCGCGGCGATCGCCTGGCGGATCGCCAGCGCGCGGTCGCTTTCGCGCCGCGCCAGCGCCGCCGGGATGCCGGTGGCGATCTCGTCGATGATCGCGAGCGGATCCTCGCCGCGCGGGTTGTCGCTGGTGATCACGACCTCGTCGGCGTTCTCCCACGCGATGCGCCCCATCAGCGGCCGCTTCGCGCGGTCACGGTCGCCGCCGCAGCCGAACACACACCACAGCCGGCCACGGGTGTGTTCGCGCAGCGCACGCAGCGTCTGCTCGAGTGCATCCGGCGAGTGCGCGTAGTCGACGATCACCAGCGGCCCCGTGCCGCGGTCGATCCGCTGCATGCGTCCGGGCACCGGCGCCGTGCGCCCGAGCACCGCCAGGGCGTCGGCGAGCGTTACGCCGTTTACGCACAGCGCCCCGAGCACCGCCAGCGCGTTGCCGAGGTTGAAGCGCCCGAGCAGCGGCACGCGCAGCGTGCCCTCGCCCCACGGGCTCACGATGTCGGCGCGCAGGGCACCCGGTTCGGCGGCAATGCCGAGCGCGCCGAGCGTCGCGTCGCGGCCGGCGAGCGAGTAGCCGACCGCCTGCACACCGGCGGGCAGCGTGCGCAGCAGCTGCCGTCCCCAGTCGTCGTCGGTGTTGATCACGGCGTGGCGCAGCCCCGGGTGGGCGAACAGCAGCCGCTTCGCGGCGCCGTAGTTCTCCAGCGTGCCGTGGTAGTCCAGGTGGTCGTGGCTGAGATTGGTGAACACCGCGGTGCGGAAGTGCAGCGCGCGCACCCGCCCCTGCTCGAGCGCGTGCGAGGAAACCTCGATCGCCGCGGCGCGCGCACCGCCGGCGCGCAGTCCGGCCAGCATGCGCTGGATCGCGACCGCGTCCGGCGTGGTATGGCGGGTTGCCTCGAGGCTGCCCGGGAATCCCCAGCCGATCGTACCGATCACGCCGCAGCGCGTGCCGAGTGCAGCGAGCGCGCTCGCGATCAGCTGCGAGCAGGTGGTCTTGCCATTGGTGCCGGTGACGCCAATCAGCAGCAACTCGCGCGAGGGATCGCCGTAAAAACGGCCGGCGATCTCGCTGACCCGCTCGGCGAGCCGCTGCACCGGCACGACCGCTGCCACCGGCGCCGCGCAGGCGGCGGCATCGGCCAGCACCACGCGCGCGCCACGCGCGAGCGCGTCGGCCGCGAACGCCATGCCGTCGTGGTGCGCGCCGCGCACCGCGATGAATGCATCGCCGGGCCGCACCTCGCGGCTGTCGAGCGTGAGCCCGGTCACCGCGAGCGCGCCGTGCGCGCTGCCCGCGAACTCGGGCAACAGCGCCGCGAGCGTGCGCGGCGTGACGTCGGTCACGGCGGCGGCGTTCATGCCGGCGTCCTCGCCGGCGACTGTTCCACCGGCAGGATTTCCTCGAGATCGTCGGGCGCGACGTTCATCAGGCGCAGCGCCCCGGCGACCACGGTCGAGAACACCGGCGCGGCGATCGCGCCGCCATAATAGACGCCGCCGCGCGGGTCGCTGACGATCACCACACCGACCACGCGCGGATCGCTGGACGGGGCGAAACCCGCGAACAGCGAGACGTAACGGTTCGGCTCGTAGCCGCTCGGCCCCAGCCGGTGCACGGTGCCGGTCTTGCCGGCCACCGTGTAACCCTTGATGGCCGCCCTGACGGCGGTCCCGCCGGGCTGCGTCACGGTGCGCATCATCGCGACCAGTTCGGTGACCGACTCGCGTTCGTAGACCTGCTTGCCGGGCGGCGCCTCGCGCGCGCGCAGCAGCGTGATCGGGCGCTCGACACCGCCGGCGGCGAGGATCGTGTACGCGCGGGCCAGCTGCAGCGGCGTGACCGACAGGCCGTAACCGAACGCGAAGTTCGCGCGCGCCACTTCGCCCCATTTGCGCGGAGCAGGCAGCAGCCCGACGCTCTCGCCCGGGAAGCCGGTGCCCAGCGACTGGCCCAGCCCGGCGCGCACGAACACGTCGCGGA
Organism: Pseudomonadota bacterium; assembly: GCA_963204845.1. Taxonomy (GTDB): domain Bacteria; phylum Pseudomonadota; class Gammaproteobacteria; order Pseudomonadales; family UBA5518; genus UBA5518. The sequence continues at coordinate 7,097 of CAUJIL010000242.1, forward strand.
TCGCGTCCGGCTCCAGCGACAACGCGATCTTCGTCGTGGCGACCTGGCTGGACTTGGTGATCACGCCGCCGAGCGTCAGCAGCCCGTAGTTGTGGTGATCGCGGAACGTCTTGCGCCCGACGCGGATGTAGCCCGGCGAGGTCTCGATCGTCATGCCCGGGTGGTACTTGCCGCTTTCCAGTGCGGCCAGCATCGTCAGCGGCTTGACCGTCGAGCCGGGCTCGAACAGGTCGGTGATCGCGCGGTTGCGCAGCGCCTGCCCGACACCGGCGCCGCGGTTGTTCGGGTTGTACGACGGCACGTTGGCCATCGCGAGCACTTCGCCGGTGCGGGCATCGATCAGCACCACGCAGCCGGATTCGGCGCCGGCGGCCTCCACGGCCTTGGTCAGCTCGCGGTGCGCGAGGTACTGCATGCGCAGGTCGATGCCGAGATCGAGCGCACGCCCCGGACGCGCCGGGCTGATCTCCTGCACATCGCGGATCACGTGGCCGAACAGGTCCTTGATGATCTGCTTCGATCCCTGCACGCCGGCCAGCCACTCGTCGTAGGCGAGCTCGATGCCCTCCTGGCCACGGTCGTCGACGTCGGTGAACCCGATCACGTGCGCAGCGATCTGTCCGGCCGGGTAGAAGCGCTGGTATTCACGGCGTGCGTAGACGCCCGGGATGCCGAGATCGAGCACGCGCCGGGCGTCGGCCGGCGTCATGCGCCGGCGCAGGTACGCGAACTCGCGCGTCGCCATACCCCGCAGCTTCGCTTCGAGTTCCGCGCGCGGTGAACCGAGCGCCGCGGCGAAGCGATTCCAGTCCTCGTCCCGGATGCCGGCGATCAGCTGGCGGGGGTTCGCCCACACCGTCTGCACCGGCGTGCTGATCGCCAGCGGCTCGCCGTTGCGATCCGCGATGATTCCGCGGTGCGCCGGGATCGGCTCGACGCGCAGCGAGCGCGCGTTGCCCTGTTTCTGCAGGAACCGGTAGCCACGCTCGGTATCGAGCACCTGCAGCGACACCAGCCGCGCGACCAGCATCAGCAGCAGGCAGCCGAGCCCCAGCCCGACCGCACGGATGCGCCACGGCGCGATGGCGGCGACGGGGCGCGTCTTCATTCGGCCACCAGCACGCGGAATTCCCCCTCGACCGGAGCCATGCGCAAGCGCTCGCGCGCGATCGACTCCACCCGCCCGTGCGAGGACAGCGTGCCGCGCTCGAGCAGCAACTGCCGCCATTCGATCTGGATCTCGTTCTCGTCACGCCGCTCGCGCTCGAGGCTACGGAACAGCTCGCGCGAGGTGTGCGCCGCATAGATCACGCCGAAGGAGCTCGCTACGGCGAGTACCAGCAGCACCAGCGCGACCCACGGCCAGCGCTCGCCACGCGCGCGCTGGGGCTCATTGCCTTGCTCGCCCGCGCTCACGCGGCCCTCCCGTCGCCCGTGAGACGCTCCGCCACCCGCAGCACGGCGCTGCGCGCGCGCGGGTTGGCCGCGACTTCGGCCTCGCCGGGGCGCAGCGCCCGGCCGATACGGCGCAACGTCGGCGTACCGGCCGCCGCGATGCCGGGCTGCCCCGTGTGGCGCGAGGCGTCGCGCATGAAGCGCTTCACGATGCGGTCCTCGAGCGAGTGGAAGCTGATCACGACCAGCCGCCCGCCGGGACGCAAGGCCTCGACCGCCGCTGCCAGCGCACCGCCGAGCGCCTCGAGTTCGCCGTTGACGAAAATGCGGATCGCCTGGAACGCGCGCGTCGCCGGGTGCCGGCCCTTCTCCCAGGCCGGGTTCGCCTCGGCGACGATGCGCGCCAGGTGCGCGGTGGTGCGGATCGGCGCGCTCGCGCGCTCGCGCACGATCGCCGCCGCCATGCGCCGCGCGAAGCGCTCCTCGCCGTACTCGCGCAACACTTTCTCGATTTCCTCGGCGCGCGCACGCGCAAGCCACTCGGCGGCGCTGCGCCCCGTGTCGGGATCCATGCGCATGTCGAGCGGTCCGTCGTGCTGGAAGCTGAAGCCGCGGCGTGGATCGTCGATCTGCGGCGAGGACACGCCGAGGTCGAGCACGATGCCGTGCACGCCCGTGTGCAGGCCGTGACGGCGCAGGATCTGCGCGAGGTCGGCGAACGAGGCCTGCTCGATCGCGAAGCGCGGGTCGGTGCCGAACAACCCGACGGCGGCGGCAACTGCCTCGGGGTCGCGGTCGATCGCGAGCAGCCGTCCGGCGGGTGCGAGTCGGCCCAGGATCGCTCCGGCATGACCGCCGCGACCGAACGTCCCGTCCACATACCAGCCAGCGGAGTCTGTCACCAGAAAATCCACCGCCTCCTGCAGCATCACAGGTGTGTGCATCGCAACCGCCTGCCGCTGGCCTACAGTGACAAACGCAGCATCTCGTCGGGAACCGCATCCCCGACGCGAGCCATCTGCAGCCACGTGTCACGCTCGGCCAGCCACGTGTCCTCGTCCCACAACTCCATCTTGTTGCCCTGCCCCACGAGCACGGCTTTCTTGTCGAGTCCGGCGTAGTCGCGCAGCGCCGGCGGAATCAGCACGCGGCCGCTGGCGTCGCATTCGAGATCACTGGCGTAGCCGATCACCAGCCGCTGGAAGCGGCGTACCACGGGGTTCAGCGTCGGGAGTGCCTGGATCTCGCGTTCGAGGTCCTCCCAGGTCGGCAACGGGTAGACGAGCAGGCAGCGGCTCTGGGTGTCGATGGTCGCCACCAGTTGCCCGGCGCACAGCGACTGCAGCCGATCGCGCTGGCGCGCCGGCATGGCCAGGCGCCCCTTCGGATCGATGCTGAGATGATGCACGCCTCGGAACACGGCTAATCGCAACCCACGTTGTTATCGGAAACGTCCATGTTGATCCACTTTGCGCCACTTCACCCCACTTTTCGACACTATATGGACGCGCGAACAACAGTGTCAAGGACACGGAAGCCGCGACAGCGAAGAAAAAAGACTTCAAGATCAAATGGTTAAAAGGCGGGCGCAGGGGCGGTGAGGGATCGAGGAAATGCTTGGCGCTGCATTACATGCCGTTGCACTGGCAACTTAAAGTAAACTCTCACTAGTGAGAATATTTTGTTATTAGAACAACCCGCAATCCTACTTCGAGAGATAAAAAAAGCAGAGTCAGCCTGTAAGCCGGGTTCTGTCGAAGACAGTCATTCATCTGGGACGCGCGTCACCGCTCGCCTCTAGCGACCTACCCGAACCCCGTGCGGGCCGCACGAACGGGTTCCTATTTGGTCTTGCTCCGGGTGGGGTTTGCCATCGCCACGCCTGTTGCCAGCCGCGCGGTGCGCTCTTACCGCACCATTTCACCCTTGCCTGCCGCCGCCATCATCGATGCCGGCGCCATAGGCGGTTTGCTTTCTGTTGCACTTTCCGTGGGCTCACGCCCCCCAGGCGTTACCTGGCACCCTGCCCTGTGGAGCCCGGACTTTCCTCCCGGCGGTCCCGCTTGCGCGGTGCCGCCGAGCGACTGTCCGGCCGACTCTGCGCGGCGGAGTATATCACCGGGCGACGGGATCGGGCCGCGCGGCGAGCGCGGCGCGGTACACCTCGTTGCGCGGGCGTCCGCTGATGCGCGTCACGCAGGCGACCGCCTCGCTGAGCGGCAGGTGCTCGAGCAGCACCGCGAGCATCGTGTCCAGGCTGGCAACCGCGTCACCGGTGCGCTCCCGCTCCGCTGCGCCGCCGAGCAGCAGCACGATCTCGCCGAGTTGCTGTTCGGGGTCGGACTCGACCGCGGCCAGCACCTCGGCGACGTTCGCGCCGAGCAGCGTCTCGTGCAGCTTGGTCAACTCGCGCGCCAGCGTGCACGGCCGCGCGCCGCCGAACACCTGTGCCACGTCGCGCAGCGTCTCGAGCACACGCCGCGGGGACTCGTAGATGACCAGCGTGCGCGACTCGGCGAGCAACTCCCCCAGACGCGCCTGGCGCGCCGCACGCCGCGCCGGCAGGAAGCCCTCGAACACGAAACGGTCGGTCGGCAGTCCGGCGACGCTCAGCGCCGCGACCGCAGCACACGGCCCCGGCACCGCCACCACGCGGATGCCGGCCTCCCGCGCCTCGCGCACCAGCCGGAACCCCGGATCGGAGATCAGCGGCGTGCCGGCGTCGGAGACCAGCGCCACCGAACCGCCATCGCGCAGCGTGCGCAGCAGGCCCGCGCTGCGCTGCGTCTCGTTGTGATCGTGGTACGCCGTCACCGGGCAGGCGATGCCGAAATGCGCGAGCAGTTGCCGGCAGCGCCGCGTGTCCTCGGCCGCGATCAGATCGACGCCGCGCAACACCTCGACGGCGCGCTGCGTGATGTCACCGAGGTTGCCGATGGGGGTTGCTACGACATAGAGCACGGTACCGGTCTCCGCGGTGGCGGCCGCTCCGGAGCGGGTGCCGGTGCGGTGGTTTGCGTTAGTATACCGGCATGAAATCACCGCTTCGCCGCCACCTGCCGCTCGCGCTGTCGCTGCTCGTCGCCGCGGGCTGCTCACAGCAACCCGAGCGGCCCGCTGCCGGCGCCACCACGCCGCAGCCGGCACCGGCGGCGCCGCAGCCGGTCGCCGACGAGGTCGAGCACCTGCTCGCGCTGGCCGCGCGCAGCCAGGATCCGCTGGTGGCCGGCGATGCGCGCCTCGAGGCAGCAGCCGAACTGCTGCGCCGCGGCGACGGCGCGCGCGCCCGCGCGCTGCTCGACGAACTCGCGCAATCCACGCTGTCGGCGCGCCAGCGCGCGCACCACGCATTGCTCGGCGCGCGGCTCGATCTGGACGCGGGCGATGCGCAGCAGGCGCTGGCGCGCCTGCAGGCAATCCCGGCCACCATCGAGGGAATGGACGCGACGCTGCAGGTCGAACTCGCGCTCGCGCGCGCCGAGGTCCACGAAGCGCTGGGACAGCACCTCGACGGTGCGCGCGAGCGCACCGCCGCCCATCCGTGGCTCGCCGACGACACCGCGCGGCGCGACAACGCGCGCGCGATCCTCGCGGCGCTGGCCGCGACCGATTTGCACACCCTGGAGCGCACGAGCGCCGACGCCACGCGCGAGGACTGGCGGGGCTGGCTCGAACTGGCGCTGGTGGTGCGCGACACACGCCGCGCGCCGGGCCAGCAGCTGGCGGAACTCTCGCGCTGGGAGCAGCGCTATGCGCTGATCGCGGCGCTGCGCTCGGCGGGCGAACTGCTGCCCGCGATACGCGAACGGATCCGCCAACCCGGGCGCGTCGCGCTGTTGCTGCCGCTGAGCGGCGACGCCGCCGCCGGCGGGCTGGCGGTGCTGCACGGTTATCTCGCCGAACACCTGCGCCAGCTCGACGCCGGCGAAGCGCCGCCGCCGGTGGCGATCATCGACACCTCGGCGATGGCCGGCGGCTTTGCCGCGGCCTACGCCGGCGCGGTTGCCGATGGCACGGAGTTCGTGATCGGCCCACTGCTGAAGGAAGATATCGCCGCCTTCGGCCCGGCGCTGCCGGTCGCCGTGCCGACGCTGGCGCTGAACTTCTCCGACGCGCCACCGCCGGACGGGCGTCTGTACAGTTTCGGCCTGGACGCGCTCGACGAGGCCGATCAGCTCGCCGACGCCGCGCACCAGCGTGGCCTGCGGCAGGTCGTCCTGCTGAGCGACGATTCCGAACTGGCACGCCGGCAGGCACAGCGGTTCCGCGAGCGCCGGCGGGCGCTCGGCGACGAGGACGTGGCCGACTCGCTGGTCCTCGGCGACCTGAACGCGTTCCGCGGTGACTTCGATCGCACCCTGCTACTCGAGGGCAGCCGCCGGCGCTCCGCGGCGCTCACCGGACTGCTGTCACGCCAACTGGTCACCGAGACGCGCCGGCGCCAGGACCTGCAACTGCTCGTGATGTTCGCCAATCCGGTCGCCGCGCGCTCGTTGCGGCCGCTGGTGTCGTTCCTGCAGGCCGGCGACCTGCCCCTGTGGGCGGCGAGCCAGGCACACGCGGCGAACCCCAGCCGGCGCGACGACCGGGATCTCGAGGCGGTGCGTTTCCTCGACGCCCCGTGGTTCTCCGGCGCCGAGCAACCGCTGCGGCAGGCGCTCGGCGACGGCGTTCCGGCAGGCGGCCTGCAGCGCCTGGCCGCGCTGGGAGTCGATGCGTGCCGGTTGCAGTCACGCCACGGCCTGCTCGAATGGATGAACGCGCTGGGGCTGTCCGGAGCCACCGGCGAGTTGACGCTCGATGGCCGTCGCAAGTTGCACCGGCGCCTGTCCTGGTACGCATTCAGCGGTGGCCTCGTCACGGCCGAACACGCCCGCGGCGCGCTGGTTGCGCCGGCGGCGCACGCAGCGGGTCTGTCCACGGAGGGAGAGACGCCATGGAACACGACACAGGCCGCGCCACCCGCGCGGCAACCATAGGACGCGCCGCCGAAGACCGCGCGCTGCAGGAACTGGGCGCGGCAGGATTGCGGCTGGTGGCTCGCAACTTCCGCTGCCGCCTCGGCGAGCTCGACCTCGTGATGCTCGACGGCGAAACGCTGGTGTGCGTGGAGGTGCGCGCGCGCGCCAGCGCGCGTTTCGGCAGTGCCGCCGAGAGCGTCGGCGTCTCGAAGCAGCGCCGGCTGCAGGCCGCCGCCGGACTGTTTCTAGCCTGGCATCCCGCGCTGCAGCGCCGGGCGGTGCGCTTCGATCTGTTCGCCGTGGACGGCGCGCCCGGCGATGCACCGCCGCGCACCACCTGGATCCGCGGCATCTTCGGCTGACTTCCGGGAGTGTTCGCATGGACCAGCTCGACGACCCCCTGCAACTGCTGTTCGCGGCGCACGTGGACGCCGTCTACCGCACGCTCGACGCGCTGTACTCGGAGGTGCAGCGCGCGGTGGACCTGCTCGCCGACAGCCTGCTGTCCGGCCACCGCGTGCTGGTCTGCGGTGTCGGCACGGGTGCCACGCTCGCGCAGGGTTTCGCGGCCGCATTGCTGAACCGCACCCACATCGATCGCCCCGGTCTGCCGGTGATCCTGATCGGTGCCGAACCCGCCGCGATCGGCGCGATCGCGGAATCGTACGGGGTGGACGGCGTGTTCTCGCGGCAGGTGCGTGCGCTGGGGCAGGCCGGCGACGTGCTGGTGCTGATCCAGAACGCGCGGACCACCGTCGTGCTGGGACCGGCCGCGCTCGCCGCGCATGCGCGCGAGATGCGCGTGGTGACCCTGTCGGCCGAGGACGGCGAGCGCACGACGGCGGCACTCGCGCCCGAGGACGTCGAACTGCGCGTGCCGGTGCAGGATCCGTTGCGCGCCGGCGAATGCCAGCAGTTGCTGCTCGGCGCGCTGGCGGAACTGCTCGAGATCCGGCTGTTCGGCCCGGTCTGAGCGCTACTTCACCACGCGCAGCGCGGGCTTGCCGGCACGCGCCGGATCGTCGCCGTCGGGCGGCTCGGGACTCGGCGGCGGTTCGGGTTCGAACACCATTCCCTGCCCGTTCTCGCGCGCGTAGACGCCGAGTACCGCCGCTACCGGCACCGCGACCTCGACCGCGACCCCGCCGAAGCGCCCGCGGAAGCGGATCTGCTCGTTACCGAGTGTGATCCCGCCCACCGCCGATGGCGAGATATTCAGCACGATCTGCCCGTCCTTGACGTACTGCTGCGGCACCTCGACGCCTTCGAACGAGGTGTCGACCACCAGATACGGCGTGCAGCCGTTGTCGACGATCCATTCGTGCAGTGCACGCACGAGGTACGGTCGGCTGGATTTCATGCGCATGCTCCTGTCCGCCACCGGCCCTCAGCCCGGGCAGGGCGGTCTCTCCGGGGACTGCAGGCCGGCGCGGAATCCCGGCCGCGCGAACAGCCTGTCCATGTATTCGTGAAGCGGCAGCGCACGCGGCAGCCGCGGGATCACCACGCCGAGCGCCGGCAACCGCCACAGCAGCGCCGCGAGGCAGCAGTCGACCAGCGTGAACTCCGCGCTGCGAAACCAGGACTGGCCAGCGAACAACGGTGCGACCGCCAGCAAGTCGTCGCGCAGTTCGCGGCGCGCGCGCTCGCGCCCCGCCGGTTCGGTGCGCGGATCCGCGATCGTCCTGGCGCGCACGTACCACTCGCCCTCGATGCGCCCGATCAGCTGGCGCGCCTCGGCGCGCGCCGTCGGTGCGACCGGCAGCAGCGCGGGATGCGGAAAACGCTCGTCGAGGTACTCCATGATGACCGCCGGCCGGTAGAGTACCAGCTCGCGATCCACCAGCACCGGCAGGGTGCGCCGGGGGCTGAGCGCGGCGAGTTCCTCCGGGAACTCGCCGGCATCGATGTCGAGGATCCGGGCGACTACGCCTTTCTCGGCAAGCGCGATGCGCACCCGCAGGCTGTCCAGACCCCGCGGGTCCGCGAACAGCGTCATCGCCGCTCGTCCGACGAGCGCGGCGCGTATCTCTGCGCGGGCCGGCATCGGTGGGGACACGGACCGCTCGCGCGGCCCGCAGGCTCAATGCACGTCCTTCCAGTATTCGCGATTCAGCAGGTACGAGAAGAAGCCGAACACCACGATGAACAGCAGCACGTACACGCCGAGCCGCTTGCGCTCGGGCGCCATCGGCTCCGCGACGTAGGCAAGGAAGTTGCTCAGGTCGGCGGCGACCGTGTCGAACTCCGCGGTCGTCATGCTGCCTGCCTGGGCCACCGCGAGGGTAGCGCACTTGTGCTCGCCTTCGGCCACGCATTCCTGCAGCCCCTGCAACTCGATCATCGCGTGCGGCATCGCCACGTCGGCGAACACGCGGTTGTTGACCCCCCACGGACGCCCCGGCGAATCGTCACGGTAGAAATTGCGCAGGTACGTGTAGACCCACTCCGGCTGGCGCGCACGCGAGATCAGCGTCAGATCCGGCGGCGCCGCGCCGAACCACTTCTTCGCCAGCGGCACCGGCATCGCGTTCTGCATCAGTTCGCCGATCTTGGTGTCATCGAAGATCAGGTTCTGCTCCGCCAGCTCGAGCGGAATGCCCAGATCGAGCGCGGTACGCTCGTAGCGCGCGTGCTTCAGCGAGTGGCAGCCCATGCAGTAGTTCATGTAGTACTTGGCGCCGCGCTGCAGCGAGGCCTTGTCCTCGAGGTCGACCTGGAACGAATCGCAGGGAATCGTCCCGCAGTCGAACGCGGCCTCCGCCCCCACCGCCTTCAGCGGCAGGAAGGCCAGCAGGCCGACCAGCACCAGCGCGCCGACGAACTTCACCGGACCGATGCCACCGTCCATCGTGACGCGCGCCGGTTCGGGCTTCGTCTTCTCCATGCGCGTGTAGAACGGCATCAGCAGGAAGAACGCGAAGTAGAGCACCGTGCACACCTGCGCCAGCGCGGTGCGCGCCGGGGTCGGCGCCTTGACGCCGAGCACGCCGAGGATGATGAACGAGGCCGCGAAGATCACGATCGCCGCGCGGCTCAGCGCGCCCTTGTAGCGGATCGACTTGACCGGACTGCGGTCCAGCCACGGCAACACGAACATGATCGCGATCGCGCCCGCCATGACCACGAAGCCGCCGAACTTGTCCGGCACCGCGCGCAGCATCGAGTAGAAGGGCGTGTAGTACCACACCGGTGCGATGTGCGCCGGGGTCTTCAGCGGATCGGCGTGCTCGAAGTTCGCGTACTCGAGGAAGTAGCCGCCCATCTCGGGGAAGAAGAACAGGATGGTGCAGAACACGAACAGGAACACCGAGATGCCGACCAGGTCATGGACCGTGTAGTACGGATGGAACGCCACGCCGTCGAGCGGCACGCCGTTGGCATCCTTGTTCTTCTTGATCTCGACCCCGTCGGGGTTGTTCGAGCCGACTTCGTGCAGCGCCAGGATGTGCAGCAGCACCAGCGCGAGCAGGATGATCGGCACCGCCACCACGTGCAGCGCGAAGAAGCGGTTCAGCGTGATACCCGAGATGAGGTAGTCACCGCGGATCCATTGCACGATGTCCTCGCCGAAGTACGGAATCGCGCCGAACAGCGAGATGATCACCTGCGCTCCCCAGTACGACATCTGGCCCCACGGCAGCACGTAGCCGAGGAAACCCTCGGCCATCAGCGCGAGGTAGATCGCCATGCCGAAGATCCACACCAGTTCGCGTGGCTTGCGGTACGAGCCGTACAGCAGACCGCGGAACATATGCAGGTAGACCACGGCGAAGAACGCCGAGGCGCCGGTGG
>CAUJIL010000243.1 GCA_963204845.1 Pseudomonadota bacterium
CACCGCCGGATTTCAGGGTGGGGTTCTGGTAGAACAGCGCGGGTGCCGCCGGCGTGCCGTTCTCGAGGATCAGCTCGAGCCCCATCCGCGCCAGCCGCGTCAGGTAGCGATAACCCTCCGCGAGCTCGTGCTCGCGATCCAGCGAATCGACTGCCTGCACCAGGCGCCCGGCGGCCTTGAGGCGGTCGCAGAACGCGTCCCACGCGCTGCCGTCGAGCAGTGCGGCGCGCAGCGCATCGTCCGGATCGGGCGTGTTCGTCGGGTCGTTCATGGTGCGGGAGTCATCGGGCGCGGACACCTATCGGACACACGCCGGGACGGTCTTGTCTACTCGCTTTCCGGGGCTTGGCCGTGCGCCCGGAGCGGTCCGTAAATATATTCAAAAACAGAAGGTTGCGTCTGCACATTGGCCGGCCCGGACGGCGCCCTGATGGCTGCTCGCTTTTCGCTGCGTCGTCGTGGCGGTCATTGCGGGGCCTGCGCCCCGAGCACGGATCGCGCACCGGTGCCTGACCGTCCCCGCGGCGATCAGTCGGCGGCGCCCGGTGGGGGCCGCGTCATGTCCTCGGGGCGCACCCAGCGGTCGAAGTCGGAGCCGCTGAGGTAGTCGAGCGCGAGCGCGGCCTCGCGCAACGTCAGCCCCTCGCGATGCGCCTTGCGCGCGATCTCCGCCGCCCGGTCGTAACCGATGCGGGGAACCAGCGCGGTCACCAGCATCAGCGAGCGCTCGAGCAGTTCGGCGATGCGGCCGGCGTCGGCCTCGATGCCGCGCACGCAGTGGGCCTCGAATGACTGCATGCCGGCGGCCAGCAGTCGCGCGCTCTGCAGGAAGGCGTGCGCGAGCAGCGGCTTGTACACGTTCAGCTCGAAATTGCCCGAAGCCCCGGCGATGCCGATCGTGACGTCGTTGCCGATGACCTGACAGCAGATCATCGTCAGCGATTCGCACTGCGTCGGGTTGACCTTGCCCTGCATGATCGAGCTGCCGGGTTCGTTCTCCGGGATGCGTATCTCGCCCAGCCCGCAGCGTGGCCCCGACGCCAGCCAGCGCACATCGTTGGCGATCTTCATCAGCGCGGTGGCGAGTGTCTTCAGGCAGCCGTGCATCGCGACGATGCCGTCGTGCGCGGCCAGCGCCGCGAAACGGTTGTCGGCGACCGTGAACGGCAGCCCGCTGTCCGCGGCGAGCGCCCGCGCGACGCGTGCACCGAACTCGGGATGCGTGTTCAGGCCGGTGCCTACGGCGGTGCCGCCGATCGCCAGCGGATGCAACGACGAAAGCGTGGACGCGATCAGCGACCCGGCATGCTCCAGCTGGGCCGCATACCCCGAGAACTCCTGCCCCAGCGTGAGCGGGGTCGCGTCCTGCAGGTGCGTGCGTCCGATCTTCACGATGCCGGCGAAGTCGCGCGCCTTGCGGTCGATGGTGGCCCGCAGCGCGTGCAGCGAAGGCAGCAGGCGGTGCGTGATCGCCTCCACCGCGGCAACGTGCATCGCCGACGGAAACACGTCGTTCGAGGATTGGCCGAGGTTGACGTGGTCATTCGGATGCACCAGCCGCCGCCGCCCGCGCTCGCCACCGAGCAGTTCGGAGGCGCGGTTGGCGAGCACCTCGTTGACGTTCATGTGGCTCTGGGTCCCGGAGCCGGTCTGCCACACCGACAACGGGAACTCCCCGGCGTGCCGTCCGGCCAGGATCTCCCCGGCCGCCGCGACGATCGCACCGGCGGTCTGCTCGCCGAGCAGTCCGAGGTCGCGGTTCACGTGCGCGCACGTGCGCTTGATCCGTACCAGCGCGAGTACGATCTCGTGCGGCATCCGCTCGTCGGGGATCGCGAAGTGGCCGAGTGCGCGCTGCGTCTGGGCGCCCCACAAGCGGCTCGATGGCACCTCGATGGCGCCCAGCGAGTCGGCTTCGATGCGCGTGAGTCCGGCGTCGGGCGCAGCCGATTGCGTATCATCACCGCTGATCGGCGGTTGCGCTGAGGTGCTCATCGGAATGCTCCTTGCCGCGCGCGGGGCGCGGCGTTGGTCTTGCTGTCCGCGCCACGCTTCGATGATACGCGTCGCCGACGCGATCGACACCGCGGGCCGTCGGCGATACCCTGCGGACGCTGGCGCCGCGCATGCATCGCGGCCGGCAGCGGAGGATCGCCGCATGATCGACGTCAGTGTGTACCGCTACCATCCGGAACACGATGCCGAACCGTGGATGCAGCGCCTGGGCGTGCCGGAGGCGTTCCGTTCGCGCATGGTGCTGGACGTGCTGCATCATCTCTACGAGCAGGACCAGACGCTGGCCTTCCGGCGCTCGTGCCGCGAGGGTGTCTGCGGGTCGGACGGCATGAACATCAACGGCAAGAACGGCCTGGCCTGCGTGACGCCGGTGGCCGATGCGATGCAGGGGCAAGCGGTGCTCACGCTGCGCCCCCTGCCCGGCATGCCGGTGATCCGTGACCTGATCGTCGACCAGACGCTGTTCTTCCGGCAGTACGAGCGCGTGAAGCCGTGGCTGATCAACGACGATCCGCCGCCCCCGCGCGAGCGCTTGCAGTCGGTGGAGGAACGCGCGGCGCTCGATGGCCTCTACGAGTGCATCCTCTGCGGTTGCTGTTCCTCGCAGTGCCCGTCCTGGTGGTGGAATCCGGACCGTTACATCGGTCCGGCCGGACTGCTGCAGGCGTACCGCTTCATCGCCGACTCGCGTGACGATGCCACCGACGAACGGCTGTCGGGCCTGGACGATCCGTACCGCCTGTTCCGCTGCCGCAGCATCGGCAACTGCAGCTGGGTGTGCCCAAAGGGGCTGGACCCGATGGGTGCGATCGGCCACATCCGCCGCGAACTGGCGAAGAAGGGCGCGTAGCGGGTCGCGGGCAGCGCACCGTGGAGACATCCGTCGATACCGTATACTGCGCCGCGTCATGAGCGATGCCACCGAGCTTCCCATCGTCCGCCGCAGCGCGCGCACCGGTCGCGTGCAGTCGCCGCTGCGCAAGCGGCCGCCGCGCCAGCAGCGCGCACTGGCCACGCTGGCGGCGATCCACGAAGCGGCGCTCAGGATCCTCGACAGCGAAGGCGAGCAGGCCTTCAACACCAACCGGGTTGCCGCCGTCGCCGGAATCAGCGTAGGCACGCTGTACCGGTATTTTCCCAACAAGGAAGCGATCATCGACAGCCTGTGCAACGAACTGTTGCACCGCAGCCTGGAAGAGATGACCGCGATCAGCGAGCGTTCGATCGAGCTGGCGCGCCATTCGCTCGACGCGGTGGTGCGCCAGATCGTCGAGGCGGAAGTGGCGCGTCACCGGCGCATCCTGCGGCTGCTGAAGAGCTTCTACCGCGACATCCACTGGCATTACGATTACGAGCAACACGTGCTCAGCAATCTTCCCGAGCGCATGCACACCGCCGAGTGGCTGCGCAGGGTACTGAACAAGTACCGCGCCGAACTCGTGGTCACGGACCCGGTCTTCGCCGCCCGCGTGGTGGTGCACATGATCGAGGGCACCGTGCACTCGGCACTGTCGCGTGAGCCGGAACTGATCGGCGACGATCGACTGGTGTGCGAGCTCGCGGCGGCAGTGATGCGTTATCTGCGAGGCGGGTCGACGCCCGGCGCTTGAAGGGGCATGCCCCGGTGGCACGCATGGCTCGCGATCGCGGGTATAACTTTTGGTTAATGCCCGGGTATTTTTATTCGTTAGCCCGACTCTCCCGCTTCTGCTCTCATTCCGCCCGTGCCAGTTCGAGCTGGCGTCGCGCAACCGGAACGGGAGGACAAGATAATGAAAACGATCGACACGCTGCACCTGACATCCCTGGTGGCGGCTGGTGTGCTGGCCTGGCCGACGATCACGGCCGCACAGGACGCCGGTGGCTTCGCACTCGAGGAGATCGTCGTTACGGCGCGCAAACGCGAGGAAAGCCTGCAGGACGCGCCAGTGGCCGTGTCGGCCTACACGAACTACGAGCTCAAGGTCAGGAACATAACCTCGACCGATCGTCTGGCCGATGTCACACCGAACCTGACCTTCGATTCGCATGCGCCTGGATCCGGCAGCAACTCGGCGTCGCAGATATTCATCCGCGGCATCGGTCAGACCGACTTCACGGCGGTCACCGATCCCGGGGTCGGACTGTACGTCGACGGCGTCTACTACGCGCGCTCGATCGGAGGCGCGTTCGATTTCCTTGACGTCGAGCGTATCGAGATCCTCCGCGGTCCGCAGGGAACCCTGTTCGGTCGCAACACCATCGGTGGCGCCGTTTCCATCCACACGCGCCGGCCGGGCGAGGAGTTCGGCGGCAGTGTCGAGGCCGAGATCGGCAGCGACGCGATGCGCAACGTCGCGCTCGATCTCGATGTCCCGATCCTCGACACGCTGCTCGGCAAGATCACGCTGGCGAGCCGCAAGCGCGACGGCTATGTCGATCGCGTGTTCGACGGCAAGGAACTCGGCGACGACGATTCCTTGTCGGGGCGTCTGGCGGTGCAGTGGCGTCCCACCGATTCGTTCGAGCTGTTCCTCGCCATGGATGGCATCAAGGAGCGCGAACAGGGATCGCCCTCGGTCTCGCTGGGGTTGAACGACCTGCAGGCCTTCGCGCACGTGACGAACATCCAGATTCCCGCCTGCGTCTCGTTCGGCCGGCCCCCGGCCCCGCCGCTCGGCACCGGAGGAGACCCGGATTGCGTGAACTTCACGAGGTTCAAGGACAAGTACGAATCCGAGGGAACCAGTGAAGTCGCCTCGGAGCTCGACTACTGGGGCGCCAGCCTGACCGCGAGCTGGGACGTCGGCGAGACGCTGAACATCAAGTCGATCACGGCGTACCGCGACATGGATTCGTATTCGGCGCGTGACGGCGACAATACTCAGTACCGGATATTCCATACGCAGGATCCATTCACTCACGAGCAGTGGAGCCAGGAGTTCCAGCTGGGCGGCCGCGCGCTCGACGACCGGCTGAAATGGCTGCTCGGTCTCTACTACTTCCAGGAAGAGGCGGACAACCCGAACCCGGTGCAGTTCCCGTTGCCGTACGTGGGAGAGTTCGTCAGCGGAGGCCGGACCGACAACGACAACTTCGCGGCATTCGGTCAGGCCACGTGGGATGCCACCGATCGCCTGCATCTCACGCTGGGTTTGCGCTACACGGACGAAACCAAGCGCTTCTCGGCGTACTCGTTCATCCCTCAGGGGGCGTACTACATCAAGGGCGGTGCCGGCAGTCCGGCGGTGCGTTTCTACGATTGTCCCACGGGCGCCGAAGCCGGATGCAACGGCATCGCCGGTCGTCGCTTCGCCGCGGGTGACCGGCTGGTGCCGGCGGGCGAGTACGAACGCAAGTTCGACGACTGGACGCCGATGGTCAACGTCGCCTACGACGTGAACGACGAGGTGATGGTCTACGCCACCTGGTCACAGGGTTTCAAGAGCGGTGGCTTCGATCAGCGCTACAACGAAGACTTCCTCGATGGCCCGACCTCCTTCGAACCCGAAACGGCGACCACCTGGGAGCTGGGAATGAAGTCCACCTGGCTGGACAACCTGCTGCGACTCAACGTCGCCGCGTTCCTCACCGACTACGAGGACCAGCAGATAATCGTCAGGGAAGGCTTTGCACCGATCACCTTCAATGCCGGGGAATCGGAGATCAAGGGCCTCGAACTCGAGGCGAGCTTCGTGCCGACCGAGTCCTGGCTGCTGCAGGCCTCACTGGGCTACATCGATGCGGAGTACACGCGTCTGGATGCGCGCGTACTGAACAACTCACCGATCACCGAGCAGACCGCCCTCGCGCAGACGCCGGAGTGGTCGGCCAGCGCCGGGGTCGCCTACACGCGTGAGGTGGGCGACTGGGGGACGATCACCCCGCGCATCGACTGGTCCTACCGCAGCGAGTCCTGGAACGACGCGATCAACACACCGATCCTCCGGCAGGAAGGCTACTACCTGATCAATGCCTCGGTCGCGTTCCTCAGCGTGGACCAGAAGTGGGAGCTGGTGCTGTCGGGACGCAACCTGAACGACGAGGAGTATCTGGCCACCGGACTCTCGGCGCTGGGAACCTCGGCGGCCTTCTCGGAAGGGGTGTTCTCGCGCGGCTCCGAATGGAGCCTGTCGGCGAAGTACCACTTCTAGCGATCAGGCAGGGGTTCGCCGGTGTCGATGACCGGCGGACCCAGGGGGTCAGCGGGCCGGTCAGGAGGTCGGTATGACTGCTCGATACAGCACACTTCGAACCGGTGTCCGTGGCCAGGCCTGGTGCCGGGTCGTGCTTGGAATGGTGATCCTGTGCTCGTTGACGGGCTGTGTCGAAAGCAACCGCACGGGCGTGCCGGATGGCGCGGCAGGCGATGCGATCGAGCGTTCCGACCGGCGGCCGAACCTGCTGGTGATCGTGGTCGACGACCTCGGGTATTCGGACCTCGGGGCGTTCGGCGGTGGCGATATCGAGACGCCGGTGCTCGACAGGCTGGCGAACGACGGGGTCAGGCTGGCGTCGTTCTACACGGCGCCGACCTGCTCGCCGACGCGGGCAGCGCTGTTGACCGGGACCGATCCGCATATCGCAGGGCTGGGCAACATGGCCGAGCTGCTGGCGGACAATCAGCGCGGCAAGCCGGGCCACGAGGGGTATCTTAACGAGCGTGTGGTGTCGGTCGCGACGCTGCTGCGCGAAGCCGGGTACTTCACCGCGATGACCGGCAAGTGGCATCTGGGCGTGCAACGGCAGCACGGTCCGGCCGCCCACGGGTTTGCGCGGTCGTTTGCCCTGCTCGACGGCGGTGCCGGTCATTTCGACGACACCGGTCTGATGGCGGCCACGCCGGTCGCGCAGTACCGCGAGGACGGTGAGCCTGCCGCCTGGCCGCGTGGCCGGTATTCCTCGGACTTCTACACCGACAGGATGATCGACTATCTGCGCGAGAACGCCGGACGCAAGCCGTTCTTCGCCTATCTCGCCTTCAGCGCCGTGCACTGGCCGCTGCAGGCGCCGGACGAGCTGATCCGCAAGTATCAGGGACGCTACGACGAGGGATGGGACGTGTTGCGGGACGGGCGTCGTGCCGGACTGCGCCGGGCCGGTTTCGTTGAGCAGGAGGTCCCGTTCGTGGCACCGCCGGAATACCGGCCATGGACGACGCTCGCTCCGGAGCAGCAGCGCGTCGAGGTGAGGAAGATGGAAATCTATGCCGCGATGGTGGACAGCGTCGACCGGAACCTGGGGCGGCTGATGGAAGCACTGGAGCGCAGCGGCGAGTTGCGCGACACCGTGATCGTGTTCATGTCCGACAACGGTGCCGAAGGCACGCCACTCGAGAAGAGTCCGCTGTTCGGCGACTGGATCGCGCGCTTCGACAATTTGCTCGGGAACATGGGCCGCGCCGGATCGTACGTGTTCTATGGCCCGAACTGGGCGCATGCGACGACGGTCCCGGGAAGACATTACAAGAGCCATGTGGCGGAAGGAGGGATCCGTGCGCCCGCGTTCCTGTGGCGAGCAGGGCCAGCCGGTCAGGGTGCCATCGCGCGCACTCCGGTCACCGTGATGGACATCGCGCCCACACTGCTGGAGCTGGCAGGGGTGACGCATCCGGGGTCTCACGAGGGCCGCTCCGTCGCTCCGCTGCGTGGCCGCAGCCTCGCGCCGCTGCTCGGGCAGCCCACCGCCCGCATTCATCCCGTCGATGCCGCGTTCGGCGTGGAGCTGTTCGGCCGACGGGCGATGCGCGAGGGCGACTGGAAGGCGTTTCTGGAACCGCCACCGTTCGGCAGCGGTCGCTGGGAACTGTACGATCTGGCGCAGGACCCGGGCGAGACGCGCGATCTGGCTGCGCAGCAACCGGACGTGCTGCAACGGCTGGTGGGCAGGTGGCGGGAATGGGCGGAAGAGGTCGGGGTGGTGCTTCCGGAAGGTCAATCGGGTTACTAGACACGGGAGGTGGTTCATGGCGATCAACCGAAGGGATTTCATCCAGCGCGGTCTTGGTGGTGTATCGCTCGCGCTGGCGTTCGACATCGGTGGCGGGGTGTTTCTGCTGACGCCCGGGGAGGCGCGTGCGCAGGCCGTGGCGCTGCGCAACCTCGGTGCGGCGGAGGCGGCGGGACTCGAGCGCCTGGCCGACGCGCTGCTGCCCGGTGCGGCGGCGGCGGGTGTCACGCATTTCATCGATCACCAGCTGGGGGTGGATCCGGATGCGTGCCTGCTGATCGCGAAGTACTTCCAGGTGCCGCCGCCGTATGCGGATTTCTACCGCACGGGGCTGGCGGAGTGTGAGCGGCTGGCACGCCAGGAGTCCCCGCAGGGGCTCGCCGGTCTCGGCGAGGAGGCGCTGCAGAGCCTGATCATGGCGATCGGCAAGCCGGGGACGAAGACGGCGGAAGGGTTCGACCTGTCGCTGTTCTATCTGTGCCTGCGATCGGATGCCGTCGATGTGGTCTACGGCACGCCGGCGGGGTTCGAGAAGCTCAATGTTCCTTACATGGCGCACATCGTGCCCCCGGAGGGATGGAATGGCTAAGACCATGGACAAAGTGGATGTGGTGGTGGTCGGCGCCGGTGCGGCGGGCAGTGTCTATGCGGCGGTGCTGGCCGAAGCCGGGCGCAGCGTGCTGGTGCTCGAGCGCGGCGTGGAGCGCCGGCTGCAGGATCTCTACAGCTCGCAGATCTGGGCCCGGCGCCTGAAGTGGGGCTCGCCGCACGTGGTCGAGGACGGCCCCGACAGCATCTGGTACAACTTCAACGCGGGCCACGGTTTTGGCGGCGCGGCGATCCACCACTACGCCGTGTGGCCTCGCTACCACCCGGAGGATTTCGAGCTCGCGAGCCGCTACGGCAAGGGGCTGGACTGGCCGCTCGATTACGGTGCGCTGCGTCCCTGGTACGACCTTGTGCAGAGCGACGTGGGCATGGCCGGCGATGCGCAGCAGGAAGTCTGGCGGCCGCAAGGCGAGCCCTACCCGCTGCCGCCGGTACTGGTGAGCAATCACGGCCGTGTGCTCGCCCGCGGGTTCGAGCGTCTGGGGATGCGTACGGCGCCGATACCGATGGCGGTGCTGACGCAGCCGTACAAGGGACGGCCGGCGTGCATCTGGGACGGCTGGTGCGACGCGGGTTGCCCGACCGGCGCGCTGGCCAATCCGCTGGTGGTGTATCTGCCGCGCGCGCAGCAGGCCGGAGCGCGCCTGCAGGGCAAAGCGCACGTGACGCGCGTGCTGCTCGACGACGCCGGCAAGCGGGTGGCGGGAGTGGAGTACTTCACGACCGACGGCGAGCGCGTGGTGCAGCCGGCGGATGCGGTCGTGCTGTGCGCGTTCACGGTCGAGAATTCGCGGGTCCTGCTGAACTCCGCCACGGCGGCGCATCCGCAGGGTCTGGCCAACCGCAGCGGCACGGTGGGGCGCTACCTGATGTCGCATCCGGCGCTCTCGGTGTTCGGCAGCTTCGAGGAGGACATGCAGAACTATCTGGGGGCCACGGGCGGGCAGTTGCTGTGCCAGGAGGCTTTCGCCAAGACCGGGGATCCGCAGGGTGCGTTCGGCAGCCGCCAGTGGGAAATCGGGTTGGCACTCAAGCCGAACGATCTGCTCGGCATCGCGATGTCGCGCCCGGACATCTGGGGGCAGGCGCTGCACCAGTTCATGCGTGAGGGTGCGCGCGGTCTGGGCTCGATGGTCGGTGTGTGCGAGGACCAGCCGCTGGCGGAGAACCGGATCGCGCTGGCGGATCGCAAGGACCGTTTCGGAATGCCGCTGGCGCGAGTGACGTATCGCACCAGTGACGAAGGCCGCAAGTTGTGGCAAACCGCGACGCGCGAAGGCGTTGCGCTGTTCAAGGCGGCGGGTGCGAAGGAAGCCTGGCACGGCCCGCAGGCGGGCCAGCACATCATGGGCGGGACGATCATGGGCGCGGATCCGGCCCGTTCGGTGCTCAACGGCAACGCGCAGAGTCACGACATCCCGAACCTGTTCGTCGGCGGACCGAGCGTGTTCCCGACCAGTTCCTCGGTGAACTCCACGTTCACGGCCCATGCGGTGGCGATGAAATCCGCGCACTACATGGTGAAGCACTGGGGGGAAGTGCGTGCGTGAGCACCACGTGTCGATGGCGGTGGGACCCGCCGGCGCCGGTTTACGCTTCCAGGCCGCAACGCCTGCGCAGGCACCCGATCAGGTACGTCGCGCTGGGCAACAGCGCGTGGGCCTTCAGGCAGGTGATCCCGACCGGTCCGGGGTCGGTGTCCAGCTCCACCGGCAGGACGACGAGACCGCTGGTGGGGCGGTATTCGACGACCTTGCGCGGCAAGCCGAGGATGACGAACTTGCCGGTGGCGAGCAGGGCATCGACGCACAGTACCGACAGGGTATCGATGCGGCGCTGCGGCAGTCTGAGCTTCCTGTCGAAGAACACCCGCGCGAGTTGCTGGTATGCCAGCGAGTGCTCCTTGGGGACGATGCAGTATTCGCGCGCGATTTCTTCCAGCGTCACGCTCCGGCGTTGTGCGAGCGGGTGGGAATGGTGCGCCGCGACACAGAGCTGGTCGTGATACAGGAGTTCCGTCGTGAACTCCTCGGAGTTCGTATCGGCCGGCAGCCGGCCTACGACGAGGTCGAGTTGCCGGTTGCGCAGTGCCTCGGTCAGCGCGTCGTGATCGCCTTCCGTGATGGAGACGCTGATCCCCGGGTACGCCTGCACCAGATCCGTGACCGCGAGCGCCGAGAGTCCGGCCGCTGCCACCGGCATGGTGCCGAGCGCCACCTTGCCGGTCCCGCTGCTGGCCAGTTGGGTGATCTCCTCGCCGGCCAGCCGTATCTCGCCGAAGATAACCAGCGCGCGCCGGTACAGCACCTGGGCGTATCCCGTCGGCTGGATGCCGCGGCTGTCGCGCTCGAAGAGCGGCACGCCGAGGGTCGCTTCCAGTTCGTGGATGCTCTTGCTGACGGCCGGTTGCGTCAACGACAGCCGTCGCGCGGCCTCCGCGATGCTGCGTGCCTCGACGACCGCGATGAACACACGCAGCTCCCGCGTTTTCAGGAGCCTTGGCAAGTTGTCAGCCAGCGACCTGTCCAAGGGATTATCGGCCCGTCCCGGCGGCGGTGTCCGCCACAGCGTTTTTGCGCACTATAGACCAGCGTGACCTGGAAGGAGCAAATGGGATGACATCGCCCGGCTGGGCCAGTTTCGACTGGCAGGATCCGTTCCTGATGGCAGCACAATTCAGCGACGAGGAACGGCTGATCCGGGAAACGGCGCGCGTCTATGCCGAGGACCGGCTCGCCCCGCGCATTCGCGACGCGTACCGCACGGAATCCACCGATCCCGCCATCTTCCGCGAGATGGGCGAACTCGGCCTGCTGGGATCGACCATCGACGGCTACGGCTGCCCGGGCGTCAACTACGTCAGCTACGGCCTCATCGCGCGCGAGATCGAGCGCGTGGACTCCGGCTACCGCTCGATGCTGAGCGTGCAGTCGAGCCTGGTGATGCACCCGATCCATGCCTACGGCACCGAGGCACAGCGCGAAAAGTACCTTCCCAAGCTGGCGAGCGGCGAATGGATCGGCTGCTTCGGGCTGACCGAGCCCGATGCCGGCTCCGACCCGGGCAGCCTGCTCACGCGCGCGCGCCGCGTCGACGGCGGCTACGTGCGGCGTGGCACCTAGACCTGGATCAGCAACGCGCCGCTCGGCGACGTGTTCGTCGTGTGGGCGCGCGGCGACGACGAGCGCATTCGCGGCTTCGTGCTCGAGAAGGGAATGAAGGGTCT
>CAUJIL010000244.1 GCA_963204845.1 Pseudomonadota bacterium
CGGCCGGATCGCCGCCGAAGGCATGCGCCATCGAGACCACACCGTCGGCGAGCCCGGCGTCGTCAGCGACCACCGCCCGCACGCGTGCATGATCGGACTCGATCTCCACCACCTCGCCCTCGGCCACGCCGAGCGCCGCCAGGTCGGCCGGGCTCAGGAACGCGGGGTTCTGGCGTCCGGCGCTGCGCGGAAGATCGTGGCAGATCGAATTGTTGACGTGCTTCATGCGCCGCGAGACGAGCAGGTGCGTGAAGCGGCCGTCGCGCCCGTGGCGCCCCGGCTCGGGAACCGGCTCGGCGCGCAACGCGCGCAGCTCGTCGCCCACGCCGTCCGGGGCCAGGCACAGTTTCCCCTCGATGCCCGGGATCGGTGCGCTCACCCGCAGGTCGATCTCGTCGAATACGTGCCCGCCCTCGTAGCCCGCGATCACGTCGATCGGGACCCTGGCGTGCGCATACAGCAATCCGAGCACGTCGCGCGTGGTCGGATGGCGCGCGAGGTCGAGCTCGCCCCCGGGGAGTTGAAGCTTGCGCCCCAGTCGCCCGGCGAGCGCCGCAAACACGTACCAGTCCTCGAGCAGGTCACCGTCGGAGGCGAGCAGTGCATCGGTGTACTGCGCGAACGGCCGCTCGTAGAGCATGTCCTGGTAGGCCGCGACGTCGGCACGCTGCAGCATGTGCTTCGCGGCGAGCACGTAGTGCGCGCGCCGGCAGGTCGGGGTGAGCGCGATGTCGACGCAGACCAGCAGTTCCAGCGATTCCAGCGCCCTCGCAAGACGCACCGGGTCGGCGCACGCGGCCAGCGGATTGCCGCCGGTGACGATCAGCGCACGCACCTGCCCTTCGCCCGGCTCGAGGATCTCGTCGGCCAGCGAATTGGTGGGCATCTCGAGGTTGATCTGCCTGAAGCCGCGCAAACGCGAACGCTCCGGATTGGCGTCGGGGTTCATTTCCGGCGGCAGCATCGATGGCGTGAATGCCTGCGCCGGACGCGGAAAGGCCGGCATCAGCACGCTCGGCGAGTTCACGCGTTCACCTTCGCGGTTCCAGCGCCCGCACAGCGTATCGAGGCAGAGAATCAGGGTTTCGGTGAGCGTCGGCCGAACCGACATGTTGGGACCGGTGCCCGCGGTCACCACGCCGCGCGGCCCGTGCGCGAACACGCGCGCGGCCTGCGCGATCGACTCACCGGCAAGGCCGGTGCGCCGCGCCACGTGATCGAGCGTGAAACCGTCGACCGCCGCGCGCAGTTCCTCGAGGCCTTCGGCATGCTGCGCGCAGAACGCGGCGTCGTGCAGTCCCTCGTCGAGGATCAGCCGGATCATGCCGGCGAGCAGCGTGGCGTCCTCCCCCGGCCGGATCGGCAGATACAGATCCGCCAGTTCCGCCGTCTCGCTACGCCGCGGATCGACCACGATGACGCGCAGTCCGCGCTCGCGCTGCGCCCGCCGCAGGTCACCCGGACTGAAACCCGGTGGACCTCCATGCACATGGAACGCCGAGACCAGCGGGTTGGTGCCGATCAGCATCACCACGTTGGCGGACTCGAACGAGTGCCCGCCACCACCCCACTGTCCGTGGCGCATGATCGCGATGATCTTGCCAGGCTGATCGGTCGTGATCGTCGTGAACCGCATCGGCGAGCCGATCGCCTCGTGGAACGCACGGGTGACCCCGATGGTCGTGCCGTTCATGTAGGCAGCCGTTCCCGCGTAGGTGGCGATCGCGCGCGGACCGTGGCGCTCGAGGATCCCACGCAGGCGTTCACCCGCGGCAGCCAGCGCCGCCGCGCTCGCCACCGGCGCCAGGCTGCCGTCGGCGCCCCGCGCGAGGCTGGCACGCAGGCGCCGCGGATTCGCCAGATGCGCACCGATCTGGCGACCTTTCTCGCAGGTGTAGCCACGGCTCATGGGATGGTCGAAATCACCACGCGCGGAAACCACGCGATCACCGTCGATTTCCAGCTCCAACCCGCACAGCGCCTGGCAAATGCGACAGAAGGTCTTGCGCGTCATTGGCATGGACGGTTGCTCCGTGATGGTGTCGGACCGACGCGCACCCTGTGCTCAGGTCGTCAGGCCTGCCGCTGCCTGCCACGAATAGGGGATCCCCAGCATATCGGCCAACAGCTGCGTCGCCGGGTTGTTGACCGGCATGTTCATCGAGTCCGGCACCGTCCCCGCATCGGTCATGCGCTGGCAGGTGCGGATCATCACGATCGTGAAGCGCGCTGCCGCGAACACTTCGTGCCAGAACGGATCCCTCACGCGGCGCCCGGCATGACGCTCGTACAACGCTATCTGCTCCTCGCGCGAGGGCTCCCCGTCCAGGCGTGGCAGACCGCTGCCCTCGTGCGCGAAACGATCCAGCGCCAACCACCAGCCCAGATCGAGCTCGGCGGGTCCGAGCGCAGCGCCCTCCCAATCGTTGGCGGCGACGCAGCGGAAGTCGCGGAAGATCATGTTGCCGGGGCGCGCGTCGCCCCACAGCAGCACCGCGGGGCCATCGCTGGCGGACTCCTCCTCCAGCCAGGCGAACGCGTGCGCCAGCACCGGATGGGGACGCCCCGCAAGCAGCTCGCTGGCGTAACGCCGGAAGATCTCCAGCTGGCGAACTAGACCCGGCGTCCGGCCCCCGGCCAGCCAGTCCAGCCCCGCCGCGACGGGATCGATCGCGTGCAGGCACGCCAGCACGCGGAGTCCGTCGTCGATCGCGCGGTAGCGCTCGGGCGGCGCGGCGTCGACGTAGAAGCCCTCGCTGGTGTAGACGGGGTTGTCCTTTGGCACGTCGCCATCGACGAATCCCATGACGTAGAACGGCGCGCCAAGCAGATCGCTCCCCGGCTCGTAACCGGCGAGCGGCGGCACCGGTACGTCACCGGCACGCCCCACGGCCTGCATCACGCGATACTGCAGTTCGACCGCCGCCATCGCCGTCGCCGTCTGTTGCGGATAGACCGGCGGCGTCCGCGGCTCGATGCGCGCGACGTAGCGCGCCTCGCGCGACTCGCCTGCCTCGTTCCAGCAGGCACGGAAGAACACCGTTTCGTTCGAGTAACCGGAGGCACGCGGCGCGCCGATGTCGGGCACGGTCACGTCGCGTGCGTGCGGATGGCGCTGCGCGAACCACGCCGCCAGCGAACGTGCCCGATCGACCGACCCGCCATCGGCACCCGTTGTGCTGCCCATCGTCGATTCCCCCGTGGTGCGCCGCTGACGCTTTACTTGCCCAATCCCAGCCACGGCACCGGACCGCTGGCCACGAACACCTGGTGTCCGGCACTGCGCGGATTCAGCTTGCCGTCCACGGTGATCGCGCACGGTGCTTCGCGGTGCCCCGGCGTACGCACCTCGCCGTTCGGCCGCACCACGCGTTCGGGATGCGTGACGTCGTAGACGTCCTGCTCCACCACGTACTCGCCGCGGTAGTACCCGAGTCCCTTGTCGTCGTTCCACCCCCAGTCGTAGCCGGTGCCGTCCATCGACCAGTACCCAAGCACCGGCTCCGCCAGCAGTTCGACCTGCGAGCCGTCGTAGCCGCGCAGCCGCGTGCGCAGCCGCTTGTAGATGCGGGTGCCGGGATGCAACTCCACCTCCACCTCGGCGTCCGCGACCACGAAGCGGCGCCCCGTTTCCGGCCACACGATCTCACCGTCGGTGAAAATCCGCGTGCCGTCGCCGAGGAACTGCAACTGCACGTAGCCCCCGCAATCCCCGGTGTTGAACGTGAGCCAATAGAACACATACCCGGCGGCCGACAGCAGTGCCTCCGTGCCCGGTCCGTTGACCGGCTCGTAGCCGCCGACCTGCGAGCGCACGCCCCACGAGTGGTCTCGTCCGGCCCACCAGTCGTCGACCTCGAAAACCGTGTCACCCAGGCACACCCTGCCGGAGGCGCGGCCCGCCTGCGTGTAGCGGTGGTAGTCCTGGAACGGACGACCGTTGACGCGGTTGAAGTGGTG
Organism: Pseudomonadota bacterium; assembly: GCA_963204845.1. Taxonomy (GTDB): domain Bacteria; phylum Pseudomonadota; class Gammaproteobacteria; order Pseudomonadales; family UBA5518; genus UBA5518. The sequence continues at coordinate 3,961 of CAUJIL010000244.1, forward strand.
TTTCTCCTCGCTCGGCGGCAGGAATGCCTGCCACTCGAGATCGAAACTCACGGGCAGCTCACCCGCGGCACACTCCAGGCGGATACGCTCGAACGGCCGTTCGATGACCACCGCGAGCGGTCCGATCCGGGTCTCGTCGAGCTGCGGACGCAATGCGCGCGACAGGCGGAAATTATGCTGTTCGACGCCACCGTCGCGACCCGGCACCTGGATCGCGCAGAAACCGTCGAGCACGTTCATGTTCACGTACTGCCCCATCCCGCAGACCAGCGCCATGCGGCCACGGGGGTCGTAGACGCCGAACCAGTAACGATCGAAAAAGCGATGATCGCTGCTGCCCACATGATCGAAGGTGGTGGCAATCTGGTGGCGCAACGTCTCGTCGAGGTTGGTCAGCACGATGCGGTTCTCCACTTGTTTGTCGTTGTAATCGATGGGTACGCACGCGTCCGGCAGCGGCGATCCGCGTGCAGGCCGCCCTCACGGTGCGTGCGGGGTTCAGCATACCGTCCGGGTAAGGAATGTCACGAGTCGGGGCAGCGCATGACAGGATTGTCACTTCGCGGTGCCGGCGCGCTCCGGTTGCAGGCTCCGGTGCGCGTTGCGGGTGCTCAGACTCAGACCATGGTCCGTGATCGTGCGATGTCACGGATGCGCTGCACCATCGCGCGCAGGCCATTGCCGCGTGTCGGGCTGATGTGGCGCAGCAGGTCGAGGCGCGCGAAATAGTCGTCGACGTCGAAGTCGAGGATCTCGCGCGGGGTGTGGCGGTCGTAGGCGGCGAGGATCAGCGCGACCAGTCCGCGCACGATCAGCGCGTCGCTGTCGGCCTCGAACACGATGCGCCCGGCCTCCTCCCGCCAGTCGAGCCAGACCTGGCTCTGGCAGCCGCGCACCAGCAGTTCCTCGCGCTTGTGCGCCTCCGGCATCGCGGGCAGTTCGCGTCCGAGGTCGATGATGTAGCGGTAGCGGTCTTCCCAGTCGTCGAAGAACGCCAGCGTCTCGACGATCTCCTGCGGCGACACGGCGGCACTGCTGGCGTTCATGGCTAGGGTCCGCGCTCCTGATCGGCCTTCAGTAGAACAGCCCGGTCGCGAGGCGTGCCTCGTCCGACATCATGTCGCGCGACCACGGCGGGTCGAACACCAGTTCGACCGTGACCCGGCGCACGTGCGGCACCTTCGCGACCCGGTTCTCGACGTCGCCGACCAGCACCGGCCCCATGCCGCACCCCGGCGCGGTCAGTGTCATGCAGATCGCCACCTCGCCGGAGGGCTGGTCGATGTCGACCGCGTAGATCAGCCCGAGCGCGACGATATCGACCGGGATCTCCGGGTCGTAGACGGTGGCGAGCGCCGCGAACACCTGCTCGCGAGCGATCGTCCCATCGGCCGGCGGCGTGAAATCGAGGACGATCGGTTCGCCACCGAGCGCGTCGGCATCGGTGCCGTCCACGCGCGCCATGTTGCCGTTGACGGTCACCGTGTAGCTGCCGCCCAGCGACTGGGTGATGGTGACGAAGGTGTCCTTCGGGATCGTGATCGGGGTGCCTACCGGTACCAGCCGCGCCGGGCAGTCGCGCTGCGTCACCACCATGCGCCGTTCCATCAGCCGCCGGCCTCCGTCGCCACATTGAAACTCTCGCCGCAACCGCAGTAGTCCTGTGCGTTCGGGTTCACGAAGCGCAACACGCTGTTGACCCCTTCGCGCACGTAGTCGATGGTCGTGCCGCGCACGATCCCGAGTGCGTGCGGATCGACCCACAGCGTCACGCCCTCGCCGAGCGCCACCGGCAGATCGTCCGCCTGCGCCTCGCTTGCCAGGTCGAGCACGTACTTGTAGCCGGTACAGCCGCTTTCCTTGACGCCGAGGCGCAAGCCGGCGGCGCCGGCGGCGGCGATCCGCTCGCGCAGGTGGCGCAACGCGTTCTCGGTCGCCCGCACCGGCGTCGCGGGATCGAATGTGAGCACCGTGTCGTTCACAGGAAACTCCGCACCTTGTGCAGCGCCGCGAACAGCCGTTCGACCTCGGCGTGCGTGTTGTAGAGACTGAACGAGGCGCGCACCGTGCCGGGAACCCCGAAGCGGCTCATCACCGGCTGCGCGCAATGATGACCGCTGCGCACCGCGACGCCCTGCTGGTCGAGCAGCGTGCCCACGTCCTGCGGATGCGCGCCATCGAGCACGAAACTGAGCACCGCCACCTTCTGCGGCGCCCGCCCCAGCAGGCGGAAGCCGGGCAGTTCGCGCGCGCGTTCGAGCGCGTGCGCGAGCAGTTCGTCCTCGTGCCGCGCGGCGGCCTCGCGGTCGATTCCGCCCAGCCAGTCGATCGCCGCCGCCATGCCGATCGCCCCGGCGATGTGCGGGGTACCGGCCTCGAAGCGGTACGGCAGCCGCGCGTAGGTCGTGCGGTCGAACTCGACCGTCTCGATCATCTCGCCGCCCCCCTGGTACGGCGCCATCGCCTCGAGCCACGCGCGCTTGCCGTACAGCACACCGATGCCGGTGGGCGCGAACATCTTGTGGCCCGAGAACGCGTAGAAGTCCACGTCGAGCGCCTGCACGTCCACCTGCAGGTGCCCCACCGACTGCGCGCCGTCGAGCAGCACCGGAACGCCGGCCGCGTGCGCGGCAGCAATGATCTCCGCCACCGGATGGATCGTTCCCATCGCGTTGGAGACGTGCTCGAGCGCGACCAGCCGCACCCGCGCGTCGAGCAGCGAACGAAAGGCGTCCAGATCGAGCCGCGCATCGTCGGTCACCGGGATCGGCACCACGCTCGCTCCCGCCGCCTGCGCCGCCAGTTGCCACGGCACGATGTTCGAGTGGTGCGCCATTCCCGAGACCAGGATGCGGTCCCCGGCGCCGAGCCGCCCGCGCGCGAAACTGTGCGCGACCAGGTTGATGCTCTCGGTCGTTCCACGCGTCCAGATCACCTGCTCGCGCGACGGCGCGTTGATGAACGCGCGCACGGAGTCGCGCGCGTCCTCGAAGGCGCCCGTGGCGCGGTCGCTCAGCGTGTGGGCGCCGCGATGCACGTTCGAGTTGATCGTGCGGTAATAGCCCGCCACCGCGTCGATCACCCGGGCGGGCTTCTGCGTGGTCGCGGCGTTGTCGAGGTAGACCAGCGGCTTGCCGTTGATCTCCTGCGCCAGCAACGGAAACTCCCCGCGCAGGCGTTCGGCGTCGAAGCGCGCGCTCATGCCGCGTCCCCGCCCGCCGGCAGCCCCGGCTGTCCCAGCCAGTCGCGCACCACCTCGCGCAGCATGGCGGCCAGCGCCTCGTCGCCCACGCGCGAGACCAGCTCGTTCACGAAGCCGTAGCCGAGCAGCACCTCGGCCTCGCGCCGCCCGATGCCGCGGGTGAGCAGGTAGTACAGGCTCTTCTCGTCGATGCGGCTCACCGTCGCGCCGTGCGAGCAGCGCACGTCGTCGGCGTAGATCTCGAGCTCGGGCTTGGTGTCGACCTCGGCCTCGTCGCTGAGCAGCAGGTTGCGGTTGCTGAGCTCCGCGCTGCTCTTCTGCGCCTGCGGATGGATGTGGATGCGCCCGTTGAACACCGCACGCGCGGCGTCGTCGACGATGCCGCGGCAGACCTGTTCGGTGGTCGCGTGCGCGACCTCGTGCTCCACCGTCGTGTGCAGGTCGACGTGCTGGCGATGGCGTGCCAGGTAGATCCCGTCGAGGCGGCACGAGGCGCCCGGCCCGCGATGACGCAGCCGGAAATCGATGCGCTTCAGCGCCCCACCGAGCGCGAACAGCAGGCTCTCGCAGCGCGCATCGCGTGCGAGCTCGACGTACACCGCGCCGACGTGGACCGCGCGCTCCTGCTCGCCGTGCAACCGGTAATGGCCGAGCCGGGCGCCCTCGCCGACGCGCAGCTCGCTGAGCCCCGCGACCAGCGACTCACCGGCGCCGGGCAGGTCGACGAACTGCTCGATCAGATCGAGCTCGGCGCCGCGTCCGAGCACCGCGAGCAGGCGTTGCGCGTGCGCCGACGGCCCGTCGGGCGCCGCACCGACGTGCACCACGTGCACCGGGCGCCGCGCACGCACCCCGGCACCCACGTGCAACAGCACGCCGTCGTCGAGCCAGCAACCGTTCAGCGCGACGAAGGGGTTGTCGGTGCCGGCCGCAAGTTGCCCCAGCGCACCGTCGATGGTCGCACGGTCCCCGGAATTGGCGGCACGGAAGTTCACCACGCGCACGCCGGGTTGCGCCTCGACGCACGACAGCTCCGCGCGGTAGCAGCCGTCGACGAATACCAGCCGGTCGGCATCCAGACCGGGCACCAGCGCCGCCGCGTCGAAGCCCAGTTCCCCGGCCTCGGCGCAGCGCAGCCACGCGGTGGCGTCGAGCGCATCGAGCGCGGTGTACTTCCAGGCCTCGGTCTTGCGCGTCGGCCACGGCGCGGCGCTCCACGCCAGGCGCGCCGTCTCACGCAGCGCGCGGATCCACTCCGGTGCCGGCCGGGCCGCGTACAGCGCCGCGGCGAGGTTGCGGTCGAATGCGCCCATCTAGCCCGCCTCTTTGCCGATCCACGCGTAGCCCTTGTCCTCGAGCTCGAGGGCGAGCTCGCGGCCACCGGACTTCACGATGCGCCCGTGCGCGAGCACGTGCACGAAATCGGGCACGATGTAGTCGAGCAGGCGTTGGTAGTGCGTCACGATCACGAACGAGCGATCGGCCGCGCGCAGGCCGTTCACCCCCGCCGCCACCACCTGCAGGGCATCGATGTCCAGCCCCGAGTCGGTCTCGTCGAGGATCGCGAGCCGCGGCTCGAGCAGCATCATCTGCAGGATCTCGTTGCGTTTCTTCTCCCCGCCCGAGAAACCCTCGTTGACGCCGCGCTTGAGGAAGTCGGTCTTCATCCCGACCGCCTCGCACTTCTCGCGCGCGAGCCGCAGGAAGCGCACCGCATCCAGCGGCTCGACGCCGCGGTGCGCGCGCACCGCGTCGACCGAGGCCTTGAGGAATTCCATGTTGCTGACGCCCGGGATCTCCACCGGATACTGGAACGCCAGGAACAGCCCCGCGCGCGCCCGTTCCTCGGTCGCCATCGCGAGCAGGTCCTGGCCGTCGAAGCGCACGCTGCCTGCGGTCACTTCGTAGCCCTCGCGCCCGGACAGCACGTAGCCGAGCGTGCTCTTGCCCGAACCGTTCGGTCCCATGATCGCGTGCACCTCGCCGGGTTTCACGTCGAGGTCGATGCCGCGCAGGATCGGCTTGTCGTCGATGCGCGCCTGGAGATTCGCGATGCTCAGCATGTTCACGTCCGGATGTTTCCTTCTGGTGCGGGCCGTGGCCCGCGCGTGGGACTCAGCCCACCGATCCCTCGAGGCTCACCTCGAGCAGTTTTCCCGCCTCCACCGCGAACTCCATCGGCAGTTCCTTGAACACCTCGCGGCAGAAGCCGTTCACGATCATCGACACCGCCTTCTCGGCGTCGAGTCCGCGCTGGCGGCACAGGAACAGCTGGTCCTCGCTCACCTTCGAGGTGGTCGCCTCGTGCTCGACCGTGGCGGAGGCGTTGCGACTTTCGATATACGGGAAGGTGTGCGCGCCGCAGCGGTCGCCGATCAACAGCGAGTCGCACTGGGTGTAGTTGCGTGCGCCCTCGGCGCGCGGGCTGATGCGCACCAGCCCGCGGTAGGCGTTGCTCGAGCGCCCCGCCGAGATGCCCTTGGAGATGATCGTCGAGCGCGTGTTCCGGCCGAGGTGGATCATCTTGGTGCCGGTGTCGGCCTGCTGCAGGTTGTTGGTCAGCGCCACCGAATAGAACTCGCCCACCGAATGATCGCCACGCAGCACCACCGAGGGATATTTCCACGTGATCGCCGAGCCGGTCTCGACCTGCGTCCACGAGATCGAGGCGTGGTCGTGGCACAGCCCGCGCTTGGTCACGAAGTTGTAGATCCCGCCCTTGCCGTCGCGATCGCCCGGATACCAGTTCTGCACCGTCGAGTACTTGATGCGCGCGCCTTTGAGCGCCACGAGTTCGACCACCGCCGCGTGCAGCTGGTTCTCGTCGCGCATCGGCGCCGTGCAGCCCTCGAGGTAGCTCACGTGGCTGCCCTCGTCGGCGATGATCAGCGTGCGCTCGAACTGCCCGGTCTTCGCCTCGTTGATGCGGAAATACGTCGACAGCTCCATCGGGCAGCGCACGCCGGGCGGGATGTAGACGAAGGAGCCGTCGCTGAACACCGCGGAATTCAGCGCGGCGTAGAAATTGTCGCGCCGCGGCACCACCGAGCCGAGGTACTTGCGCACCAGTTCCGGGTGCGTGTGCACGGCCTCGGAGATCGGGCAGAACACCACGCCCGCCTCGTGCAGCTTTTCCTTGAAGGTGGTGACCACGGACACCGAATCGAACACCGCGTCCACCGCCACGCCCGCGAGTTTCGCGCGCTCGTGCAACGGAATGCCCAGCTTCTCGTAGGTGCGCAGCAGTTCGGGATCGACCTCGTCGAGGCTCTTGGGTCCGTCGGCCATCGACTTGGGCGCCGAGTAATACGACACCGCGGCGAAGTCCACCGGCGGGAAATGCACGTGCGCCCAGGTCGGCTCGGCCATCTGGCGCCAGCCGCGGTAGGCCTCGAGACGCCACTCGGTGAGCCACTCGGGCTCGCCCTTCTTGGCCGAGATCAGGCGCACCACGTTCTCGTCGAGCCCGGGCGGCAAGGTCTCGGATTCGACCGCCGTGACGAAGCCCGCCGCGTAGTCCTGTTTCAGCAGCGATTCGATGTGTTCGCTCATGGCTCGTCCTCCCCGGTCGCCGGGTCACGGTCGGCGCGCTCGTGCCGGCGCAGCAGGTCGGCGATCGTGATGCCGTGCAGGAATTCCTGCAAGTTCTCGCTGAGTTCGCTCCACAGGTGGTGCGTCAGGCAGGTATCTCCCTGCTGGCAGTCACCCTTGCCGCCGCAGCGCGTCACGTCGAGTCGCTCGTTGACCGCATCGATGATGCGCCCGATGCTGAGCTGCTCCTGCGGCTGGGCCAGGCGGTAGCCGCCCCCGGGTCCGCGCACGCTGACCACCAGCCCTTCCCGGCGCAACCGTGCGAACAACTGCTCGAGGTAGGACAGTGAAATGCCCTGCCGGTCGGCGATGTCGGCCAGCCGCATCGTGCCCCGCTCCGCGTGCAGCGCGAGGTCGAGCACGGCGGTGACGGCGTAGCGACCACGGGTAGTCAGTTGCACCGGAATCCGTCCTCGCTGGGGTGTGGTGAAGCACGGTCACAGTATCTAATACCCAACTGTGGAGGTCAACTATTTTGATGGATTGCCATCGCGCCATCTGCGTCGCGATCGACGAGCCGTAACCGTATCATCGCGCGGTCGCATTCCATTCGTTCTTCGACTGCTTGCTCCGGATCCGCCCATGAAGACCTACCGCTACGACGCATCCCGAACGCTCGATGGCATCGAGGGCGCCGCCGTCGGCCTCGCGTTGAGCGAATCGCCGTCCGGTGCGCCCGGCCCCGGACAGGTCCAGGTCCGCGTGCGCGCGAACTCGTTGAACTTCGTCGACCTCGCCTGCTTGAGCGGCGCCTTTGCGGTCGACGGGCGCATCCCGCTCCTCGACGGTGCCGGCGAAGTGAGCGCCGTCGGTGACGGCGTGAGCCGCTTGCGTAGCGGGGACCGCGTGGTCGGCAATCCGCACGCGTCGTGGCTGGCCGGTCCGCCCGCGCCGGACGCCAGCGGCGTGGTGCTCGGCATCGCCACCGACGGCATGCTCGCCGAGACGGTGACGCTGCCCGAGAGCGCGCTGGTCCGCCTGCCGGAGTCGATCGGCTTCGACGCCGGGGCCAGCCTGCCGTGCGCGGGGCTCAGCGCGTGGAACAGCCTGCGCGGCGGTCCCGCGCGCTACGGGGTAGCGCCCGGCAGCACCGTGCTGGTGCAGGGTACCGGCGGCGTATCGCTGTTCGCGCTGCAGTTCGCCCGCGCGATGGGCTGCCGCGTGATCGCGACGACCTCCTCGGCCGCCAAGGCCGATACCCTGCGCGCGCTGGGGGCGCACGCGGTGATCGACTACATGCAGACGCCCGACTGGGGCGCCCGCGTGCTCGAACTGACCGACGGCATCGGCGTCGACCTGACCGTCGAAGTGGGCGGCCCCAACACGCTGCCGCAGTCGATCGTCGCGACCAGGGTGGGCGGGCGCATCGCGCTGGTCGGGATCGTCGGCGGCATGGGCGCTATCGACTACCGCGACATGTTGCCGATCAACCACAAGGTGCTGACGCTGTTCGCCAACGGCATGGGCAGCCGGCGCGACCTCGAGGAGATGCTGCGCTTCGTCGAGGTGAATGCGATCGAGCCGGTCATCGACTCGCGCTTCGCGTTCGAGGACGCCGGTTCTGCATTCGGGCACTTCGCCGCCCGCCGGCACGTCGGCAAGGTCGTCATCAGCCACGCATCCTGAGGAGGTTCCGATGGCAATCCAGCGGCTCGCAGGCTGCGGGCAGGTCGCGATGGTAATGCAGCGCGTGAACGGGCTTCAGCCCAGCGCCTCCACCAGTTCGGGCAGGAACACGTAGCGCCCGATCACGTTGATGCAGGCGCTGGCGCGACGCCGGGTGAACGGGTTCACGCGCGCGTCGGTGCCCGCCAGGCCGCCCCAGCCGAACATGCCCCGCGCCGGGCCGGACAGCGCCACGCTGCCGCCGGCGCCGAAGCCGTTGCCGCCCATGCCGATCCGCTCCAGCATGCTCAGGTCCGCTCCCTCGGGCAGCAGGTTGGACATCGCGCGCAGCGCCGTGTCCGGTGCCAGGACCGTCACGCCGTCGAGCGAGCCGCGATTCGCGAGCATGGCGAGAAAACGATCGTAGTCCCGGGCCGACGAGACCAGCCCCGAGCCGCCGAACGGAAACGGCGGCGGATCGAGGTAAACCGACGAGGCGCCGGGGTCCAGCGTCTCGATCCTGTCGCCAACGACACGGTAACTGGTCGCGAGCCGCTCGCGTTCGGCCGCCGGAACCCGGAACCCCGTGTGGCGCATGTCGAGCGGGGTGAACAGGCGCTGCTGCAGGAACGCGTCGAACGGCATGCCGGCGACGATCTCGATGACCCGGGCCAGCACATCGAGCGCACACGAATAACTCCACCGCGCACCGGGCTCCGCGATCAGCGGCAGGCTCGCCACGCGTTCGGCGAACTCCTGCAGGCTCGGCACCGTGGGCGACCATCCCGGCGTCGACGCGTCGTTGCGGTGGTAACGCCCCGCCACCAGCCCGAGCCGACGGTACGCGTCGGCCAGCGGCCCCGTGTTCAGTTCGGTCGTGTAGCCCAGCCCAGCCGTGTGCGTCAGCAGGTGGCGGATCGTGATCCGCTGCGCCGCCGGTCGTGCGGCCAGCGAATGTTCCGGATCGCTCAGCACGCCAGGTTTGCCGAACGCGGGGATCACGTCGGCCAGCGGCTGATCGAGGCGCAGCCTGCCCTCGCCGATCAGGATCATCGCGGCGATGCCGGTCACGGGCTTGGTCTGCGAGTAGATCCGCCACAGCGTGTCCTCGTTCACCGCAGCCGCACTGTCGAAGGCGAGCGTGCCGCAACGCAGGAACTGCGGTGCCACGCTGCCCTCACCGAGCGCGACCACGGCGCCCGGCACCTCGCGTCGGGCAACCAGCCCGTCGATGAACGACTGCAGGCGCTCCCCGTGCGAGGCCTCGGCCAGGAGCGGCATCGCGTGCACACCCAAGCCGCCCGCGAGCGCGCATCGTCCCGCCGCCACCAGCAACTGCCGGCGGCTCAGCCCCGACTCACGTCGCATCGTCGTCTCCCACAGGTTGTACCGCCCTCGTCGCCGCGCCCGGCAGGAACTGCGCGCCCATGCTCTCGACCGCCTGGCGTCGCCTGCCGATGCGCCGTGCGAGCGCGGCGTCACGCGCCGCGACCGGACCGCGCCCCAGCGCCCGCAGCGCCGCCTCGGCGGTCGGCCCGGGCAGCTTGATCCGCGCCGTCGCGACGCCCTCGCGCAACCCCGGATGTGCCGAGCGCAGGCCCGGCGTGTTGGTGGGCCCCGGGATGAAGGACAGCACGTCGACCCCGGCCGCGCGCAGCTCGTACCACAGTGCCTCGCCCAGCACGAGATCGTAGGCCTTGCTCGCCGCATAGGAGGCGAACACCGGCGAACCCTGCAGGCCGGACCCGGAGGCCACGAACACGATACCGCCGCGCCCGCGCGCCGCCATCGCGCGACCGAAACCGTGCGCCAACTGCAGCGGCGCCGCGCAGTTCACGTCGATCTGCCGCAGCATGTACTCGACGTCCTGCTGCAGGAACAGCCCCTGGCTTCCCACGCCCGCGTTGCAGACCAGCAGCCCGATCTCGAGGCCTGCCGTCCTTTCACGCACCTGTTCCATGAAATTCCGTTGCGCCAGGTCGGCGGCCACCGCGAGCGTTGCGACCCCGTGCTCGCGCTGCACGGCCAGCGCCTGCTCCGCGACGCGCTCCTGCTGCACGTCGAGCAGCACCACGTTCAGCCCGCGACCCGCCAGCGCGTCGCAGAACGCCGCGCCCAGTCCCTGCGCGGCTCCGGTGACCAGCGCCCAGGGGCCGTATTTGCGCGCAAAGCCCGCACCCGACCGGGTGTCCCGCGGTTTCCGCTCGCTCATGCGTCGTCCCCGCTGGATCGATTGCTGCGCTGGGCGGCGAGCCGTTCGGCGGTCGCGATGATCTCCATCGCGGAGCGCTCCATCACCAGGCCGCCGTCGACGTCGAGTATCTTGCCGGTCACGTACGCCGATGCCGGCGCGGCCAGGTACAACACCGCGGCCGCGATGTCCTCGGGCACGCCGAGGCGCCCGACCGGAGTCCACGCGGCGAGCGACTCGGCGATACCCGGCATCGCCGCGAGCAGGTTCATCTTCATGTTCTCGGTCTGGATCGCACCGACGCGGATCGCGTTGACGCGCACCGAGGGCGCGAACTCCATCGCCAGCATGCGCGTTGCCTGCTCGAGCGCGGCCTTCGCGCCGCCGTACGGAATCGAACCCACGTGGGCGACGCGCGCGTACCCCGAGGAAATGTTGATCACGGCGCCGCCGTGTTCGCGCAGCAGCGGCACCGCCTCGCGCGTCAACAGCACCGGCGCCAGGAAGTTCAGCTTTACCGCGCCGATGACCTGCTCCTCGCTGATCCGTGCCGTGGGGCCATGCCCCGTGCCACCGGCATTGTTCACCAGCACGTTCAGGCCACCCAGTGCATCGCGCGTCTCGCGCACGATCCGCTCTACATCTTCCTGTCGCGTCACATCCGCGGCGATCGCGATCGCCCGCCCGCCGTGCGTCGCTATGTCCTGTGCGACCGCCTCCACCTGTTCGCGCGTGCGTGCCACGCAGGCCACCGCCGCGCCCGCTTCGGCAAGTGCACGCGCGGTCACGGCGCCGATCCCGCGCCCCGCACCGGTGACCACCGCTACCTTCCCGTCCAGCCGGAACAGTTCCAGGATCACAGCGAAACGCCCTTGGTGGCCAATGATGGTCGCATCAATAATTCCTCCAGCGCTTCCTGATATGGGCCTGCCGTACCGCGATTTCCTGGCGGCGCATTTCCGGCGTCACCCGCGGCGTGTCGGGCGGCAGCACGCTCGCGATGTCCCTGAACTTCACGTGAAATGTACGCAGCTTCGGCAACTGCTCCGCGGTCGGGGGTTCGCGAAACACGAAGCGGAATGCGTGGCTTCCCTCGGGCAGCCCGGTGGTCGCGACCCAGCCCTGCACCCCCGGGTCCTCGTGCGCAACCACGAACCAGCGCGCACCGTCACTCGCCCGCGGCAACTGATGCCCGGTGAGGCTGGCCACGTAGTTCTGCTGATCGGGCCCTTCGAACCAGAGGTTGTTCAATTGGAAGCCCAGATAGAGCGGCTCGACCGGCGCCTCCAGCCGGATCACCAGCGCCTCGTCCGGCGCCAGCTCGAACTTGCCGCCCGCGTAGAGCTGCTGCGCACCCGCCACTCCGCCGGCCGTGAACGGTGGCTCCACCGGGTTGACGCCGTTGACCGGCATCGCGCGCCGCCCATCGCCGTTCACGTCACGCTGCAACTCCAGCGCCACGTCCTGCAGGCGGCTCCAGAAGCGGATCTGGTTCGGCAGTTCGGTGCCGATCCGCTCGAGTTTCTCCGCCATCTCCTCGACGGTGAGCGGCGGCCGGCTCTCCCCGATCGCGTCCAGTCGCACGATGTCGAGATCGAGCGGCTCCTCGTTCGCCCAGTCGGAGAATACCTCGCGTACCGACAGCCACTTCGCCGCCCGCTCCGCTTCCTCACCGGTTCCCGGGCAGCGCATGCGCTTGCGTGACACGAGGAAATTGCCGGTGTGATCGCGCGGCCGCTCGGGGCCGATCAGGATCTCGAAGCGCCCGTCCGCCTCGACCTGCAACTGCAGGCTCCCGGTGAAATCCAGCGTCACGTCAGCGCAGCGCTGCATTTCCGCGAGCTCACCGCTGCTGCCCGGCACACCGGTGATGGTCTGGAAGATCACGTTGCGCGGCGCCCTGGGTCCATCGACCCGCGCCTGCGGGTCGCGCCACTCGGTGGTGTCCATCGCCCGTCCCGTGACACGGTAGAAGCCGGTGTCGTCGATGCGCGCCTTCAGGTACATCGTGTCGGGGTTCTCGCCCGTCCACTTGCGCAACATGTCCATCGAGCGATGGAACTCGGGATAGCGCGGGTGCTGGCGCATCTCGAGCTGGATCATGCGTTCCAGATGCCCCAGCAGATAGCGGTAGCCCTCGGCCAGGGTGCGTGCCGTCGGCGGCGGCGGGACGTACTGCGGATCGACCAGGCTGCGCTGCGCCTCCTGCAGTCCGTTGCCGAACACGCGCCAGCTGCGTTCGAGGCGTTGCGCCGGGTCATCGGCCGCATCGCCCGCGAGCAGCGCGGCCGGCATCGCGGCCGCGCAGAAGATCATTGCGACGCTATGCAGGAATCTTCTGGTCATGAGCAGGTTCTCCTGGTTCGAAGCTCGCGCGCCGCGCCCGCGCCCGCGCCCGCGCCCGCGCCTACGGTGTATACCAGATGGGCGACGACCACGCGCGTTCCTGGATGGTGGCGGGATGCCCTGTCTGCGCGCCATCGGTACCGCGCGCCAGCGCATCGTGCAGCGAATAGCGCGGCGTCGGGATCTGCAGCACCCGCAGGTAATAGAACGCCGGGGCCGCCGGATCGAAGTCCGGATCGCTCCACAGCGCGGACAGTTCCCGCGCGCCGACGTCGTTCGTATAACGACCCGTTTTCACATCGACCGTAGTGCCGACGGTCGGCAACCGTCCGTCGGCACCCGGTTGGCGTTGGTCCGACCAGGCGACATCGTAGATCCTTTCGTGACTCGTGCCGCCCGCGTCCACCCAACCCTTCACGACCTGCATCCGGTCGAGGTTGGCCCCGTCGGGATCTTTCGCGGCGTGGATCAGGAAGGAGGGCCGCGCGCCCTTGCGTGCGCGCGGCAGGTCACCACCCATCGGCACGCCGAGACGGTAGCCTGCCGCCACCATGTCCGGCCCGGCGACAACCTCGCTGTCGAACCCGAAACTGCCGAAGAATCGCACCGCGATG
>CAUJIL010000245.1 GCA_963204845.1 Pseudomonadota bacterium
GGCCAGCCAGCCGGCGGCGCGCAAGACCTCTCTGCAGGCCGGAGCATTCCGCAGCATGGACAGCGCGCGCTCGCTGCAGCGTGCGCTCGCCTCGCTGCTCGACCACGAGGTGTTCATCCATCGCTCGGACAGTGCGGGCGACCCGTGGTACCGCGTGCGCGTCGGACCGCTGCAGAGCACCGAGGCACTGCATGACGCGCAGCGCCGTCTCGCCGCGGCGAGCATCGCCGGGGCACAGGTCGTCACGGAGTAGCGCCGCAGCCGCGGTGCTATACTGCCGGCCGCTTCGAAGGGGCACCGCGCGCCAGCGCGCACCGGCGTGCCCCGTGCCCGCAGACCGACGCCATCCCCCGGAGACATCGTGACCAGAGTTCTTGCACGCCTGTTCATAGTCCTGTTTGCATTCGGCGCCTCGTTCGCCGGCGCGGCCGAAGAACCAGCCCCGACGCCGACCGCGGCCGCGGCCGCGCAGGCGCCACAGCAGCCGATCATCCCCGCGCCCCCGGCGATCGCGGCGCGTGCCTGGCTGCTGGTCGACGCCAACACCGGCAAGGTGATCATGGAACACCTGGCCGACGAGCGCATGGCGCCGGCCAGCCTGACCAAGATGATGACCGGCTACGTGCTGTCCGACGCGGTGCGCAGCGGCAAGGTGAAATGGGAGGACAAGGCGCACATCAGCCGCAACGCCTGGGCACAGAACCCGATCTTTGCCGGTTCCTCGCTGATGTGGGTGGATATCGAGTCGGACGTGGCGCTGCGCGACCTGTACTACGGGCTGGTCATCTCCTCGGGCAACGACGCCTCGGTCGCGATCGCCGAGCACCTGGCCGGCTCCGAGGATTCGTTCGCGGAGTTGATGAACGAGCAGGCGGCACGCCTCGGCATGACCAACACGCACTTCGTCAATTCGCACGGCCTGCCGCACCCAGAGCACTACACCACGGCGCGGGACCTGGCGATCCTGTCGCGCGCGATGATCGCGGACCATCCGGAGGACTACGCCGTCTACGCGCAGCAGTACTTCATGTACAACAACATCCGCCAGATGAACCGCAACGAGCTGCTCGGCGAGCCGGGCGTCGACGGCATCAAGACCGGGCATACCGCCGAGGCGGGGTATTGCCTGGTGACCTCGGCGAACCGTGACGGGATGCGCCTGATCGCCGTGGTGCTCGGCACCGACAGCAAGCTCGCGCGCAAGGAAGAAAGCCGCAAGATGCTGAACTACGGCTTCCGCTTCTACGAAACGGTGAAGGTGCTGGCGGCGGGGCAGAGCCTCACCGATCCGCCGCTCGAGGTCTGGGCCGGCGGCAGCGACAGCGTGCGCCTCGGGGTGGCCGCTGACCTGCACGCGACGGTGCCGCGCGGGCGGGCGGCCGAACTGAAGGCGGCCTACGTGCTCGACGAGGCGTACCAGGTGATCGAGGCGCCGGTCGCGGCCGGTCAGGAGATGGGGCACGTGGTGGTCGACCTGGCCGGCGAGCCGGTCGCCGAAGTCCCGCTGGTGGCGCTCGATACGGTCGAGCGCGGTGGTTTCTTCCGCGTGCTGTGGGACTCGCTGATGCTGTTCTTCCTGCGCCTGTTCGGCGGGCTGTGAGCCGCGCGCCGGGTAACCTCGAGGAGGCTACGATGAGCGACTGCGAGCGTCCGCGGATCGAGTTCCCCTGCGATTATCCGGTCAAGATCGTCGGTGATGCGACGGCGGACTTCCGCGCTCTGGTCGAGGACATCGTCGAACGCCATGCCGCCTGCTTCCCGCGTGAGCGCACCACCGAGCGGTTCAGCGCCAACGGCCGTTTCGTTTCGGTGACGGTGGCGATCGTCGCGACCGGCCCGGACCAGTTGCAGGCCCTGTTCGAGGACCTGAAAGCCACCGGACGCGTGCACATGGTGCTGTGAGGCCGCAGCGGTGAGCGGACCACGACTGGAGGTGCAGCGTTCGGGGTGCGTGGACTACGAGCAGGCGTGGCGCGCGATGCAGCGCTATACCGACACGCGCGATGCGAACAGCCCCGACCGCATCTGGCTGCTGCAGCACCCGTCGGTCTACACGCTGGGGCAGGCGGGCCGGCGCGAGCACCTGCTCGATCCGGCCGACACGCCGGTGATCCATGTGGATCGCGGCGGCCAGGTGACCTGGCACGGCCCCGGGCAGTGCGTGGTGTACCTGATGCTGGATCTGCGCCGGCTCGGCATCGGGGTGCGCGAGCTGGTCGACCGCATCGAGGCGGCGCTGGTCGCGACGCTGGCCGCGCTCGGCATCGCGGGGCAGCCGCGGCGCGATGCGCCCGGCGTCTATGTGGACGGCGCGAAGATCGCAGCGCTCGGATTGCGGGTGCGCCGCGGCTGCTGTTTCCACGGACTCGCGCTGAACGTCGACTGCGCGCTGGAATCGTTCGCGCGCATCGATCCCTGCGGCTACCGCGGCCTCGCCGTGACGCGCATCGCCGATCACGTGGCCCCCGGCGCCGACATCGCGCGTGAGCGCATCGAGGCGCTGCTGCTCGCCGCGCTCGCCGACGCGTTCGGCTACCCCCTCCCGTAAATCCGGGCCGTGCCCGGACAGGTTGCCGTAGATCCGGGCTGTGCCCGGACATGTTCGGCCACAGGCCGAACCTACGCGGACATTTGTTCCGCCACAGGCGCGAAACCGCCGCCTCGCGCCGGCACCGGTACGCCCCGCGCCATCATCGACGGGTTATGATCATGTCCCTCCACGGCACGCCGCGAGCGCGTGCCCTGTCGTCGCCTGCAGCACAGGAGTCCACCGCATGATGCGTTTCGTTCCGCCTCTCGTACTAAGCCTCACTCTGCTCGCCGGCTGCGGCGGCACCTCGACGGTCACACCGGCCGAACCCGCCGCCGTGGCCACGGCTGCCTCGCCGTACGCCAATGCCACCGGCATCGACCGCGGCGGCTTCGACACCGGCGTGCGTCCGCAGGACGATTTCTTCGCGTGGGTCAACGGCGGCTGGGTCGAGCGCACCGCGAGTCCCCCGGATCGCACCTGGTGGGGCGTGGTGCCCGAGCTGCGCGCCGCGAGCGAGGAGCGCCAGCGCGCGATCATCGAGGAAATGGCCGCGCGCGACGACCTGCCGCCCGGCTCGGTCGCAGAGAAAGTGGGCGCGTTCTTCGCGAGCCTGACCGAGCAGCGCCTGGTCGAGGGCAAGGGGGTGGAGCCGAGCGCCGACACGCTCGCGCGCATCGATGCCATCGATTCCTACGCGGGACTCGCCGCCGCCTTCGGTGCTGCCACGCTGCTCGGTACCGATGCACCGCTCGCGGTCGGCGTGGTGCAGGACCCCGGTGCCGACGATCGCTACATACCCTATATCTGGCAGAGCGGACTCGCGCTGCCGGATCGCGAGTATTACCTGCGTGACGACGCGAAATTCCAGCGCATCCGCACCGGCTATCCGGTCTATATCGCGCGACTGCTCGCGCTCGGCGGCTTTGGCGGCACGCCGCAGCAGGCCGAGGCGGTGTACGCGATCGAGAAACGCCTCGCCGAGGCACACTGGCCCGCGGAAGAAAACCGCGACATGAAGAAGCTCTACAACATGGTGCCAACGCCGGAACTGGCGCGGGTGGCGCCGGATTTCGCGTGGCCGCAGTACATCGATGCCGCGGGTCTTGGTGGGCGCCCCGAGCTGATGGCCGCGCAGCTCGGCTACGTGCGCCAGGTCGGTGCGATCGTCAACGCGTTCCCGCTCGATGCCTGGAAGGACTACCTGCGCTACCACGCGCTGAACGAGGCCGCGCCGTGGCTCTCCGGCGAGTTCGAGCGCGCCCATTTCGAATTCATGCAGCGTGATGTGATGGGGCTCGCGGAACTGGCGCCCGAATGGAAGCGTGCGGTGCGCGCGATCGATGCACTGGTCGGCGAGGCAGTGGGCCAGGTGTACGTCGAACGCTATTTTCCGCCGACGCACAAGGACGAGATGTTGCAGCTGGTCGGCAACCTCATGGAGGCTTTCCGCGTCGGGATCACCGAACTGGACTGGATGAGCCCGGCGACCAGGGACAAGGCGGAGGCCAAGCGCGCGCGGCTCGCGACCAAGATCGGCTATCCGGACAAGTGGCGCGATTATTCCGCGCTCGAGATCCGTGCCGACGATCCGCTCGGCAACAT
>CAUJIL010000246.1 GCA_963204845.1 Pseudomonadota bacterium
CCGTCACCCTGGCAGGCCTCGCAGCGCCCGCCCTTGACGTTGAAGCTGAAGCGCCCGGGGCCGTAGCCGCGCGACCGTGCCTCCGGCGTGCCCGCGAACAGCTCGCGGATCGGCGTGAACAGTCCAGTGTAGGTCGCCGGGTTCGAGCGCGGGGTGCGCCCGATCGGGCTCTGGTCGATGTCGATGCATTTGTCGAACTGCTCCAGCCCCTCGATGCCCGCGTGCGGCGCCGCCGCCAGCGTGCTGGCGCCGTTCAGCGCGGTCGCGGCCAGCGGGTACAGCGTGTTGTTCACCAGCGTGGACTTGCCGGAGCCGGAAACCCCGGTCACGCACACGAACAGACCCACCGGGAAGGCCGCCGTCACCCCCTTCAGGTTGTTGCCGCTGGCGCCGCTCACCACCAGCTGGCGCTTCGGGTCGCGCGGGGTGCGCAGCAGCGGCGGCTCGATGCGTCGCCGTCCTGCGAGGTAGTCACCGGTGATCGAGCGTGGCGCCGCGATGATCTCGGCGACGGTGCCGGTGGCGACGATCTCGCCACCGTGCGCACCGGCGCCGGGGCCGATGTCGATCACGTGGTCGGCGCTGCGGATCGCGTCCTCGTCGTGCTCGACCACGATCACCGTGTTGCCGATGTCGCGCAGATGCGTCAGCGTCGCGAGCAGGCGCGCGTTGTCGCGCTGGTGCAGCCCGATCGACGGTTCGTCGAGGATGTACATCACGCCGACCAGCCCCGCCCCGATCTGGCTCGCGAGGCGGATGCGCTGCGCCTCGCCGCCGGAGAGCGTCTCCGCGCTGCGATCGAGCGTCAGGTAGTCGAGCCCGACGTTGACCAGGAAGCCGAGCCGGCTACGCAGCTCGCGCAGGATCCGCTCGGCGATCTGTCCGCGCCGTCCGCCGAGCTCGAGCGCGCCGAAATACGTGTGCGCCTGCCCCACCGGCAGCGTCGACACCTCGGGCAGCGAACGGCCGTCGACGAACACGTGGCGCGCCTCGATGCGCAGCCGGCTGCCGTCGCAGGCGGCGCAGCGCCGGGTACCGATGTACTTCGCCAGTTCCTCGCGCACCAGCGCCGACTCGGTCTCGCGGTAGCGCCGCTCGAGGTTCGGCACGATGCCCTCGAAACGGTGCGTGCGCTGCACGATGTCGCCGCGGTCGTTCGCGTAGTCGAAGCGGATCGCCTCGTTGCCGCTGCCGTAGAGCACCGCCTCGCGGTGGCGCGGCGCGAGCTCGCGAAACGGCGCATCGACGCTGAAGCCGTAATGGCGGGCCAGCGACTGCAGCATGTGGAAGTAGTAGGCATTGCGCCGGTCCCAGCCGCGGATCGCGCCGCCGGCCAGGCTCGCCGCCGGGTTCTGCACGATGCGCTCGACGTCGAAGAACTGCTGCTGCCCCAGCCCGTCGCAGCCGGGGCAGGCGCCGGCCGGGTTGTTGAACGAGAACAGCCGCGGCTCGAGCGCCGCGATGCTGTGGCCGCAGTGCGGGCACGCGAAGCGCGCGCAGAACAGCTGCTCGTCGCCCGGTTCGTCCATCGGCGCGACGATCGCCAGCCCGTCGGAGAGTGCGAGCGCGGTCTCGAAGGACTCCGCGAGCCGCTGTGCGATGTCGGCGCGCACGCGGAAGCGGTCGATCACGACCTCGATGGTGTGCTTGCGGCTCTTGTCGAGCGCCGGCACGTCGTCGAGCTCGACCACGCGGCCGTCGACGCGCGCGCGCACGAAGCCGCTGCCCCGCAGTTGCTCGAAGGTCTGCGCGTGCTCGCCCTTGCGCTCGCGCACCACGGGCGCGAGCAGCATGCGCCGCGCGCCCTCGGGCAGCGCGAGCACGGCGTCGACCATCTGGCTCACGGTCTGCGCGGCGAGCGGCAGCCCGTGTTCGGGGCAGCGCGGCTCGCCGACGCGCGCGAACAGCAGCCGCAGGTAGTCGTGGATCTCGGTGATCGTGCCCACCGTCGAGCGCGGGTTGTGCGAGGTCGATTTCTGCTCGATCGAGATCGCCGGTGACAGACCCTCGATGTGGTCCACGTCGGGCTTCTCCATCAGCGACAGGAACTGCCGCGCGTAGGTCGACAACGACTCCACGTAGCGGCGCTGACCCTCGGCGTACAGGGTGTCGAAGGCGAGCGAGGACTTGCCGGAACCCGACAGCCCGGTGATCACGACCAGGCGGTCGCGCGGGATGTCGAGGTCCACGTTCTTCAGGTTGTGGGTGCGCGCGCCGCGCACCTGTATCATGGCCATGGGTGCTGTGTGCAGGTCGACAAACGACCGAGTATACGCGCTCGGGGGCGGGCGGGATCGCCGTGCCCCGTCCACGGTTGCCGGAACACGAGGAAGTATCCATGGCGAACGCCGAGCTGAGCTGTTTCAAGGCCTACGATGTCCGCGGACGCATCCCGGACGAACTCAACCCCGATATCGCATACCGCATCGGCCGCGCCTACGCGGCCGTGGTGCGCCCGCGCCGCATCATCGTGGGGCACGACATCCGCCTGAGCAGCGCGGAGATCTGCGCCGCGCTGGTCGAGGGGCTGCGTGACGCCGGGGTGGACGTGCTCGACATCGGGCAGTGCGGCACCGAGGAGATCTACTTCGCCACCTTCGACCAGGGGGTGGACGGCGGCATCGTGGTCACCGCCAGCCACAACCCCAAGGACTACAACGGCATGAAGTTCGTGCGCGAAGGGTCGCGCCCGATCAGCAGTGACTCGGGGCTGCTCGAGATCAAGGCGCTGGCCGAGCGCAATGTGTTCGAACCGGCCGGAACGCGGGGTTCGCTGGGCCGCCTGGATGCGCGGGCGCGCTACGTCGGGCACCTGCTCGGCTACGTCGACGGTGCCGCGCTGAAGCCGCTGAAGATCGTGGTCAACGCCGGCAACGGTGGCGCCGGCGCGGTGGTCGACGCGCTCGAGCCGCGGCTGCCGTTCACGTTCGTCAAGGTGCACCACGAGGCTGACGGGAATTTCCCGCACGGCGTGCCGAACCCGCTGCTCGAGGAAAACCGCGCGCCGACCGTCGAGGCCGTGCTCGCGCACGGTGCGGACTTCGGCATCGCGTGGGACGGTGATTTCGACCGCTGCTTCCTGTTCGACGAGCGAGGCAATTTCATCGAGGGGTACTACATCGTCGGCCTGCTCGCCGAAGCCTTCCTGCGGCGCCATCCCGGCGAGCGCATCGTGCACGACCCGCGCCTGACCTGGAACACGGTCGACATCGTGCAGGGCCTCGGCGGGGTGCCGGTGTGCACCAAGACCGGGCACGCGTTCATCAAGGAGCGCATGCGCGCCGAGAACGCGGTCTACGGTGGCGAGATGAGCGCGCACCATTATTTCCGCGACTTCGCGTACTGCGATTCGGGCATGATCCCGTGGCTGCTGGTGGCCGGCCTGGTCTGCGCCAGCGGCAAGCCGCTGTCGGCACTGATCGCCGAGCGCGCCGCGCGCTTCCCGTGCAGCGGCGAGATCAACAGCCGCGTGGCGGACCCGGCCGCGCTGCTGGCGGCGATCGAGGCCCGCTACCGCGACGCCGCGACGCTGATCGACCACACCGACGGGCTCAGCATGGAGTTCGCCCACTGGCGCTTCAACGTGCGGATGTCGAACACCGAGCCGGTGGTGCGCCTGAACGTCGAGTCGCGCGCCGACGTGGCCCTGATGGAAGCCAAGCGCGACGAGCTCCTCGCCCTGGTCCGCGCGTAAACCCCCGCCCCGTCGGCCCGGGCCGTGCCCGGACAGTCGGGCAAACCCTGATCGGCCACAGGCCGAACCTACGGAACACCGTCGACGGCATGCGGAACGACGGGCGTGTTCGCGTAGGTCCGGGCAGCGCCCGGACATTCGGGGCAACCCCTGTACGGCCACAGGCCGAACCTACGGGACACCGTCGACGGCATGCGGAACGACGGGCGCTTTCGCGTAGGTCCGGGCTGTGCCCGGACAGTCGGGCAAACCCTGTTCGGCCACAGGCCTAACCTACGCGGACACCGTCGACGGCATGCGGAACGACGGGCGTTTTCGCGTAGGTCCGGGCTGTGCCCGGACAGTCGTTCGGCCACAGGCCGAACCTACGGGACACCG
>CAUJIL010000247.1 GCA_963204845.1 Pseudomonadota bacterium
CTCGATGACCTATGAGCTTGCCTTCAAGGTTTCCGCACTGCGGGAATGGAAGAAGCTCGGCCATAACGTCAGGGAGCAGTTCAAGAAGAAGCTCGCCCAGCGGCTGGAGAATCCGCACGTTCCCGGCGCAGCGCTCGCCGGCGCCGCCAACCTGTACAAGATCAAGCTCCGCCAGGCCGGTTATCGACTCGTGTATTCGGTCGACGACACGACGGTGACCGTCACCGTGGTGGCCGTGGGCAAGCGAGACCGCAACGAAGTCTACGATGTCGCGCTGTCGCGTCTCCCGGAATCATGGATCGGCCCGTAGGTTCGGCCTGTGGCCGAACATTTGAATTGTCCGGGCACAGCCCGGACCTACGCGAACAATGTCCGGTGTAGGTTCGGCCTGTGGCCGAACATGTTCCCGTAGGTTCGGCCTGTGGCCGAACAAAAAACGTCCGGGCACAGCCCGGATCTACGCCCATGCGTCCGGGCACAGCCCGGACGTACGGGCGATTTCCTGCCTTGGGCGGGATCTGGGTCAAAAAAAATCTGCCGCGCGTGATCCATATGGATCATGACAGAACACGAAACGCTCATTTATCGTGACCACATGGCGACACGGCGGTGGCCGTAGGCGATTGGCGACGGAAGGCCAGCGCGACGGTACCGGCCGGGCGGAGCCTCGCGAGTGCCTGGTTGTGGCCTTACCCACATGGATGTGGGTTTGGCTTCATCCAGGCATTCGTCGTATTGGGATCCGACGATTCCGTTTTCTGCAAAGCATCGCTCCGGGTGACTCATGTCGTTCATCGTCCATGCACGTCGTTCCCTGCTCGCCGGCTCCATGGCGTTGCTCGTCGCGTGCAGCAGCGGCGAGGCGCGCCAGGCGCAGTACCTCGAGCGTGCCCGCGAGCATTACTCGACCGGCAACTTCGACAAGGCCATGGTCGAGACGAAGAACGTGCTGCAGATCAACTCCAACAACGTTGAGGGGCGCTACCTGCTGGCGCAGCTGCACGAGCGCGAGCAGAACTGGCAGCAGATGTTCGCCAACCTGCAGCTGGTGGTGGATCTGGACGGCGAGCACATTCCCGCGCGCATCAAGCTCGGGCAGATGTTCTACGCGAACGCGATGTACCCCGAGGCGCTCGCGCAGGCCGATGCGGTGCTCGCGCTCGAGGCCGGCAATGCCGATGCGCACACGCTGCGCGGCAGCGTGCTGTTCCGCGAGGGCAAGCACGCGGAGGCCATCGAGGAAGCCTCGCTCGCGCTGCAGAACGACCCCGACAACGTGGGCGCGATCTCGGTGTTCAGCGCGGTCTACGGCGAGAAGGATCCCGAGCGTGCGCTGGCGGTGATCGGCGACGGCATCACGCGGCAGACGAAGAACGCCACGCTGAAGCTGCTGAAGATCGAGGTGCTGGAACATGGCGAACGCCACGACGAGGCGCTCGCGGTCTATCGCGAACTCGTCGAGGAATACCCGGACAACCTGTTCTTCCGCTACCGCATGGTGCGCTATCTGGAGCAGAACGGCCGCACCGACGAGGCCGAGGCGGCGCTGCGCGAGATCGTGAACACCACGCCCGACAACGTGGACCTGAAACTCTGGCTGGCGCAGTTCCTCGCCAATAACCGCGATCCGCAGATCGCCGAGGCGACGCTGAAGGGCTTTATCGAGAAGCAGCCGAAGCTCTACGAGCTGCGCTTCGCGCTCGGCACGCTGTACGCGGCGCAGCAGCAGTTCGAACCGGCGATCGCGGTCTATCGCGAGGTAGTCACGCTCGACGGCAAGGGCGCCGACGCGCTGCTCGCGCGCAACCGGATGGCCGAGATCGCGCTGGCGCGCAACGACAGCGCCACCGCGCAGCAACTGCTCGACGAGGTCTTCGCGATCGAGCCCGAGAACAGCGAGGGCCTGATCACGCGCGCGCGCATCGCGCTGCAGGGCCGGGACACCAAGACCGCCACCGCGGATCTGCGCACGGTGCTGCGCAACGAGCCCGACAACGTGGTCGCGCTGCGGTTGCTGGCGAGCGCGCACGAGGCCGACGGCGCGCTCAACCTCGCGCTCGACAATTACCGCCAGATCCTCGGAGTGGCGCCGGCCGACCGCGACGCGGCCTACCACGCCGCGCGACTCGCGCTGGCGCAGGGCGAGACGGAGAACGCAGAGCGCGCGCTGCTGGCGCTGGTGGAGCAGGATCCGGAGTACCTCGACGCGCAGCGGCTGCTGGCTGCCACGCTCAGCAAGGGCGGCAAGTGGGAGGTGGCGCTCGCACGCGTGCAGAAGCTGGTCGACGAGCCGCGCACGCGGGTGCTGGGACTGTATCTGCGCGGTCGCATCGCCTTCGACCGCGAGGACTTCGCGACCGCGGCGACCTCGATGGAGGAGGCGCTCGCCGCCGAGCCCGCGCTGATCGAGGCGCTCGGCTTCGCGGTGATGGCGCGCGAACGCCTCGGCGAGCGTGACCAGGCACTGGCCTACGTTCAGGCGCACGTGGCAGCGCACCCGGACCACGCGCACGCGCTCGATCTGCTCGGCGAGATGCAGCAGGCGCGCGGCAACACCGCGGCTGCGCGAGAGGCATGGACACGCGCATCGGCCGTGGCGCCCGAGGCGTCGGGGCCGTACCTGCGGCTCGCAGGGCTGGATTCGGCCGCGCGCGATTTCGACAGCGCCGAGGCGGTGCTGCGCCGCGGGCTCGAGCAGGCGCCGGAGAGCGTGGAACTGCAGGTCGCGCTCGGCAGCCTGCTGGTCGATCGGGGGCAGGTGGAGCCCGCGATGGCGGCCTTCGAGGACGTGCTCGAACGCCACCCGAACATGGCGATCGCGGCGAACAACCTGGCGGCGCTGATTGCCGATCATTCCAGTGACGAAGAGGCGCTGCGCCGCGCGCTGGCGCTGGTGGAGCCGCTCGAGTCCACGCAGCAGCCGGCGTTCCTCGATACCCTGGCGTGGGTGAACTACCGCCTCGGCAACCATGCGCGCGCGGTGAACCTGTCCACGGCCGCGATCCAGCTCGGCGGCAAGGCGCCGGTATTCCACTACCACCTCGGCATGGCCTACCACCGGCAGAATCAGGCCGAGCGGGCCCGTGAGCACCTCGAACTCGCGCTGGCCGACCCCGCCGCCCGCTTCCCCGGGCGCGACGAGGCCAAGGCGACCCTCGATACCCTGTAACCGCTCCCGTAGGTTCGGCCTGTGGCCGAACAAATGTCCCCGTAGGTTCGGCCTGTGGCCGAACATTGCATTCAAAATGTCCGGGCACAGCCCGGACCTACGCGAACACGTGTCTGGGCACGGCCCGGACCTACGCGATGATGTCCGGGCACGGCCCGGACCGGACGTGGCCCCCCCGGTCTGCGTGAGCATTCCCATCCCTTCGCGCTTTTTTTGGGGCGGGCATTCCCATAGAATGCCCCCTCAGATTTCCGTTGGCTTGGACCGGGTTCCCGCGAGCGAAAACGGCGTCTGAAGCGGACCAGCAGGCGGGGCACTCTCGGGTGGCCCCGCGCGCGTGTGCCAGGGTCCGCTGTCTCAGCGCCAGCGCTGCGTCCCCGGAAGCTGCCGGAGGACCGTTCCGGGCGGTCTGCCGCCACGTTCACACGAGGAGAAACCTTTGACTACCGAGCTCCATCGGCCGGCCGTTCTCGCCCTCGAAGATGGCAGCCTGTTCCGTGGTGTCTCGATCGGCGCGGCTGGCAGCAGCAGCGGCGAAGTGGTCTTCAATACGGCGATGACGGGCTACCAGGAGATCCTGACGGACCCGTCCTACGCGCAGCAGATCGTCACGCTGACCTATCCGCACATCGGCAACACCGGCACCAATGGTGAGGACGAGGAGTCCGCCCGCGTGTGGGCCGCGGGCCTGATCATCCGTGACCTGCCGCTGCTGGCGAGTAACTTCCGCAACCAGCAGTCGCTTTCGGAGTACCTCGCGGAGCGCGGCGTGGTCGGCATCGCCGGCATCGACACGCGGCGCCTCACGCGCATCCTGCGCGAGAAAGGTGCGCAGAGCGGCTGCCTGATGGCCGGCGATATCGACGAGGCCGCGGCGCTGGCCGCCGCGCGCGCCTTCCCCGGCCTGAAGGGCATGGACCTCGCGAAGGTAGTGAGCACCGAGCGACCCTATGCGTGGAGCGAGGGCTCGTGGACGCTCGACGGCGGTCATCGGGCGGCGCCGCCGGCGCGTTTCCGGGTGGTGGCCTACGACTACGGCGTCAAGCGCAACATCCTGCGCATGCTGGTCGACCGCGGTTGCGAGCTGACCGTGGTGCCCGCGTGGACGCCGGCCGCCGAGGTGCTGGCGCAGAGCCCCGACGGGGTGTTCCTGTCCAACGGTCCCGGCGACCCCGAGCCCTGCGACTACGCGATCCGCGCGATCCGGGAGATCCTCGCCACCGGCACGCCGGTGTTCGGCATCTGCCTCGGGCACCAGCTGCTCGCGCTGGCGAGCGGCGGGCGCACCGTGAAGATGAAGTTCGGCCACCACGGCGCGAACCACCCGGTGCAGGACCTCGATCGCGGCACGGTGATGATCACCAGCCAGAACCACGGCTTCGCGGCCGACGAGGCCACGCTGCCCCCGACGCTGCGCGCCACGCACCGCTCGCTGTTCGACGGCTCGCTGCAGGGCATCGAGCGTACGGACCGCCCCGCGTTCAGCTTCCAGGGGCACCCGGAAGCGAGCCCCGGGCCGCACGATGCGGGCGGGTTGTTCGATCGCTTCATCGATCTGATGCAGGCGCGCCGCGGCGCATGAATTCGTGGCGCCACCGGGCGCCGTGTGTTGAACCGATCCGGTACCGAGCATGCCAAAACGCACCGACATCCATTCGATCCTGATCATCGGCGCGGGGCCGATCGTGATCGGGCAGGCCTGCGAGTTCGATTACTCGGGCGCGCAGGCGTGCAAGGCGCTGCGCGAGGAAGGCTACCGCGTCGTGCTCGTGAACTCGAACCCGGCGACCATCATGACCGACCCGGCGATGGCCGACGCCACCTACATCGAGCCGGTGAACTGGCGCTCGCTGGCCGCCATCATCGAGAAGGAGCGCCCCGACGCGCTGCTGCCCACGATGGGCGGGCAGACCGCGCTCAACTGCGCGCTCGACCTCGCGCGCGAGGGCATCCTCGAGCAGTACGGCGTGCAGCTGATCGGCGCCACGCGCGAGGCGATCGACAAGGCCGAGGACCGCCAGAAGTTCGACCGCGCGATGAAGGCCATCGGGCTCGGGACGCCGCGCAGCGCGCTCGCGCACAGCATGGAAGAGGCGCTGCAGGTGGTCGACGGCATCGGCTTCCCGTGCATCATCCGCCCCTCGTTCACCATGGGCGGCTCGGGCGGCGGCATCGCGTACAACCGCGAGGAATTCGAGGAGATCTGCGAACGCGGACTGGCGCTGTCGCCCACGCGCGAGCTGCTGATCGACGAGTCGCTGATCGGCTGGAAGGAATTCGAGATGGAGGTCGTGCGCGATCGCGCCGACAACTGCATCATCGTCTGCTCGATCGAGAACTTCGACCCGATGGGTGTGCACACCGGTGACTCGATCACGGTGGCGCCGGCGCAGACGCTGACCGACAAGGAATACCAGATCATGCGCAACGCCTCGGTGGCGGTGCTGCGCGAGATCGGGGTGGAGACCGGCGGCTCGAACGTGCAGTTCGCGGTGAACCCGCGCGACGGGCGCCTGGTGGTGATCGAGATGAACCCGCGCGTCTCGCGCTCCTCGGCGCTCGCCTCCAAGGCCACCGGCTTCCCGATCGCGAAGGTCGCGGCGAAGCTCGCGGTGGGCTACACGCTCGACGAACTGCGCAACGAGATCACCGGTGGCGCCACGCCGGCGTCCTTCGAACCCTCGATCGATTACGTGGTGACGAAAGTGCCGCGCTTCACGTTCGAGAAGTTCGTCACCGCCGATGCGCGCCTCACCACGCAGATGAAGTCGGTGGGCGAGGTGATGGCGATCGGGCGCACCTTCCAGGAATCGCTGCAGAAGGCGATCCGCGGCCTCGAGGTGGGCTCAGCGGGCTTCGAGCCGCACGTGCTCGCGCGCGACGAGGCCACGCTCGACCGGCTGCGCAGCGACATCCGCAACCCCGGCGCTTCGCGGCTGTGGTACCTGGCCGACGGTTTCCGCGCCGGTTTCCCGCTGGAAGAGATGCACGAACTCTCGGGCATCGACCGCTGGTTCCTGGTGCAGATCGAGGATCTGGTGCGCGAGGAGCAGGCGCTCGCGGGCCACACGCTCGCGCACTTCGAGCCCGAGCGGCTGCGCGGTCTCAAGCGCAAGGGCTTCTCCGACCGCCGGCTCGCGGACCTGCTCGGCGCCAGCGAGCGCGCGGTGCGCGAACGCCGCCACGCGCTCGGCATCCGCCCGGTCTACAAGCGCGTCGATACCTGCGCCGGCGAGTTCGCCTCGGCCACCGCGTACATGTACTCCACCTACGAGGAGGAGTGCGAGGCCGCGCCGAGCGCGCGCAACAAGATCATGGTGCTCGGCGGCGGGCCGAACCGCATCGGGCAGGGCATCGAGTTCGATTACTGCTGCGTGCACGCGGCGCTGGCGATGCGCGAGGACGGGCACGAGACCATCATGGTCAACTGCAACCCGGAGACGGTCTCCACCGACTACGACACCTCGGACCGGCTGTACTTCGAGCCGGTCACGCTCGAGGACGTGCTCGAGATCGTGCACGTCGAGCAGCCGGCGGGCGTGATCGTGCAGTTCGGCGGGCAGACGCCGCTCAAGCTCGCGCGCTCGCTGTTCGCCGCCGGCGTGCCGATCATCGGCACCACGCCGGATGCGATCGACCGTGCCGAGGACCGCGAGCGTTTCCAGCAGATGATCGAGAAGCTGGGGCTGCTGCAGCCGGCCAACGCGATCGTGCGTTCGGCCGAGGAAGCCGAGGATGCGGCCGAGCGCATCGGTTACCCGCTGGTGGTGCGGCCCTCGTACGTACTCGGCGGGCGCGCGATGGAGATCGTCTACCGCCCGGAGGAATTGCGCACCTACATGCGCGAGGCGGTGCGGGTTTCGGAGGACGCGCCGATCCTGCTCGACCTGTTCCTGCGCTCGGCGATCGAGGTCGACATCGACGCGGTGGCCGACGGCGAACGCGTGGTGATCGGCGCGATCATGCAGCACATCGAGCAGGCGGGCATCCACTCGGGTGACTCGGCGTGCTCGCTGCCGCCGTACAGCCTGCCGCCCGAGGTGCAGGCCGAGATGCGCGAGATCGTGATCCGCATGGCGCGCGAGCTCGAGGTGGTGGGCCTGATGAACGTGCAGCTCGCGTGGCAGGACGGCCAGGTCTACGTGATCGAGGTCAACCCGCGCGCCTCGCGCACGGTGCCGTTCGTCTCGAAGTGCATCGGGCGTTCGCTGGCGAAGGTCGCGGCGCGCTGCCAGGCGGGCGTGTCGCTCGCCGCGCAGGGTTTCACCGAGGAGTCGATCCCGACGCTCTTCAACGTCAAGGAGTCGGTGTTCCCGTTCAACAAGTTCCCCGGCATCGACCCGATCCTGGGGCCGGAGATGAAGTCCACCGGCGAGGTGATGGGCGTGGGCGCGACCTTCGCCGAGGCGTTCCTGAAGGCGCAGGTCGCCGCCGGCGAGAACCTGCCGCGCGGTGGAGTGGCGTTCCTCAGCGTGCGTGACGCCGACAAGCCCGGTGCGGTCGGGGTGGCGCGCGAGCTGGTCGACATGGGCTTCAGCCTGGTCGCCACGCGCGGCACGGCCGCGGGCATCGCGGAGGCGGGGATTCCGGTCGAGATCGTGAACAAGGTGCGCGAGGGGCGCCCGCACATCGTCGACATGATCAAGAACGAGCGCATCCAGCTGATCATCAACACCACCGAGGGACGGCAGGCGATCGCCGATTCCTCGACGATCCGTTCCAGCGCGCAGGCCCACGACGTGTACTACACCACGACGCTGGCTGGCGGCGAGGCGGTGTGCATGGCGCTGCGCCACGGCCCCGACACCAGTGTGCGCTGCCTGCAGGAAATCCACGGGAGGCTGGGCTGATGGTCACACGGGTTCCGATGACGGTACAGGGGGCCGAGCGGCTGCGCGAGGAGCTCGATCAGCTGAAGCGCGTGGAGCGCCCGCGCATCTCGAAGGCGATCGCCGAGGCGCGCGAGCACGGTGACCTGAAGGAGAACGCCGAGTACCACGCCGCGCGCGAGCAGCAGGGTTTCGTCGAGGGGCGCATCAAGGACATCGAGTCGAAGCTCTCGGTGGCGCAGATCATCGACGTGACGCAGCTGCCCGCGACCGGCAAGGTGATCTTCGGCGTGACGGTCGCGATCCTCAACCTCGAGACCGACGACACGCTGCGCTACCAGATCGTGGGCGAGGACGAGGCCGACGTGAAGGCCAACAAGATCTCGGTGACCTCGCCGCTGGCGCGTTCGCTGATCGGCAAGGAAGTCGGCGACGTCGTCGTTGCCCGCACCCCCGGCGGCGAGACCGAATACGAGATCGTCGGCGTCCACCACCTCTGACCCGCGCCGCGTTCGCCACAATGTCCGGTTGAAAACCGGACCACGCTCGTAGGTTCGGCCTGTGGCCGAACAATTCATGTCCGGGCACAGCCCGGACCTACGAGAACATGTCCGGGCACAGCCCGGACCTACGCAAACGGTGTCGGATTGGAACCCGGACGGGCGAACACGCCTGCGCGGATTCCGCCCGCTCAGAGCCCCGCCGGAACCTTCGTCAGGCGCTGGTTGGGCTGCGGGTTGCGGCGGTAGACGAGTACCACCTTGCCGATTTCCTGCACGATATCGGCGCGGAAATCGGTTGCGATGCGCTGCACCAGTTCGCGGCGCAGCTCGCGGTCGGCGACGGCGAGCTTCACCTTGATCAATTCGTGATCGTGCAGCGCGCGCTCCAGCTCGGCGCCGACGGCCTCGCTGAGGCCGTTGCCCGCGACCGTCACCACGGGGTGCAGCGCGTGGCCGATGCCACGCAGCTTTTTCCTGAGTTCCGTGTCGAGGGCCATGGGGGCACGTACCGGTGGGCTGGCTGGGGCGCGCATTGTAGCCCACGCGCGCGCAGATCCGGCCGCGGCACGCCAGCGTAATTTGTGCAGATGGCGGCCCCGGCCGCGCCCCGAAATGCTCCAATATGGGGTCAGAGACCATTTTTCGCGGCGGCGCGTTACGCGCGCCGCTGGCGGCGGGGCAGAGGGCGGGAGAACGCGGTGGCGAGGTCGAAGAGCAGCGGGCGCTGGCTGCGCGAGCACCATGCGGATCCCTACGTGCAGCGTTCACGCGCCGAGGGGTACCGCTCGCGCGCGAGCTACAAGCTGCTCGAGCTGCAACGCAGCGACCGTCTGCTGCGCGCGGGCGATGTGGTGGTCGACCTCGGTGCGGCGCCGGGCGGCTGGACGCAGGTGGCGGTGGATGTGGTGGGTGCGCGCGGCCTGGTGCTGGCCTCGGACATCCTGCCGATGGACCCGATCCCCGGCGTGAGTTTCGTGCAGGGCGATTTCACGGAGGATGCGGTGTTCGAGCGCGTGCTCGAGGTGCTCGGCGAGCGGCGGGCCGACCTTGTAATGTCGGACATGGCCCCCAATATGAGCGGTATCCGCGACGTCGACCAGCCACGCTCCATGCTGCTCGCCGAACTGGCCCTCGATCTGGCGGGCAAGGTGTTGAAACCCGGAGGGAAATTCGTCTGCAAGGTGTTTCACGGGGAAGGGTTCGACGCGTTCCTGAAGTCGCTGCGCGCGGCGTTCACGAGCGTGTTGACCCGCAAGCCCGATGCCTCGCGCGGGCGTTCCCGCGAGGTGTACGTGATCGCCAGCGGATTCCGTGCGTAGGTTCGGCCGGTGGGCGTACGGGGTGCGCACAGGAATGTCCGGGCACCGCCGGGCGGGAAGGGATGGTGTAGAGTGGCACAGGACTGTTCGCGCGCACCGGCGCGCGACCCAGTGAGGGCAGGACGTTGAACGACATGGTGAAGAACCTGGTGTTGTGGCTGATCATCGCGGCAGTGCTGCTGACGGTGTTCCAGAACTTCAACGTCCAGCCGCAGCGCGAGCAGCTGAACTACACCGACTTCCTCGAGCAGGTGCAGGGCGATCGTGTCAGCAAGGTCGTGATCGACGGCCTGCTGATCGTGGGCGAGCGCGACGACGGTACCCGCTTCGAGGTGGTGCGCCCGCAGCTCACCGACTCCGGCCTGATGGGCGATCTGCTCGACCACAACGTCACCGTCGAGGGCCGCAAGCCCGAGCAGCAGAGCCTGTGGTCGCAGCTGCTGGTCGCCTCGTTCCCGATCCTGATCATCATCGCGGTGTTCATGCTGTTCATGCGCCAGATGCAGGGCGGCGCCGGTGGCCGCGGCGGCCCGATGAGCTTCGGCAAGAGCAAGGCGCGGCTGCTGTCCGAGGACCAGATCAAGACCACCTTCGCCGACGTGGCCGGCGTGGAGGAAGCCAAGGAAGACGTGCAGGAACTGGTCGAGTTCCTGCGCGACCCCGGCAAGTTCCAGAAACTCGGCGGCCGCATCCCGCGCGGCGTGCTGCTGGTAGGCCCGCCCGGTACCGGCAAGACGCTGCTCGCCAAAGCGATCGCCGGCGAGGCGAAGGTACCGTTCTTCTCGATTTCGGGTTCGGACTTCGTCGAGATGTTCGTCGGCGTCGGCGCCTCGCGCGTGCGCGACATGTTCGAGCAGGCGAAGAAACAGGCGCCGTGCATCATCTTCATCGACGAGATCGACGCCGTGGGCCGGCACCGCGGCGCGGGTCTGGGCGGCGGCCACGACGAGCGCGAGCAGACGCTGAACCAGTTGCTGGTGGAGATGGACGGCTTCGAGCCGAACGACGGCATCATCGTGATCGCGGCCACCAACCGCCCCGACGTGCTCGACCCCGCGCTGCTGCGCCCCGGGCGCTTCGACCGCCAGGTGGTGGTGGGGCTGCCGGACATCCGCGGCCGCGAGCAGATCCTGAAGGTGCACATGCGCCGCGTGCCGCTCGCCGACGACGTGGATCCGGCGATCATCGCGCGCGGTACGCCGGGCTTCTCCGGTGCGGACCTCGCGAATCTGGTCAACGAGGCGGCGCTGTTCGCGGCGCGTTCGAACCGTCGCACGGTCGCGATGAACGAGTTCGACCTCGCGAAGGACAAGATCATGATGGGCGCCGAGCGCAAGTCGATGGTCATGTCCGAGAAGGAGAAGCGCAACACGGCCTACCACGAGGCCGGCCACACGATCGTCGGGCGCCTGGTGCCCGAGCACGACCCGGTCTACAAGGTCAGCATCATCCCGCGCGGGCGCGCGCTCGGCGTGACGATGTTCCTGCCCGAGGAAGACCGCTATTCGCACAGCCGCCGCGCGCTGACCAGCATGATCTGCAGCCTGTTCGGCGGGCGCATCGCCGAGGAGCTGATCCTCGGTCCCGAAGGCATCACCACCGGTGCGACCAACGACATCCAGCGTGCCACCGAGATAGTGCGCAACATGGTCACCAAGTGGGGTCTGTCGGAGCGCAGGGGGCCGCGGCTGTACGACGATTCGCACGATGAGGTGTTCCTCGGGCGCGCCGCGGCGGTA
>CAUJIL010000248.1 GCA_963204845.1 Pseudomonadota bacterium
GGCAAGCATAACAGCGCCGATTGTCGCCGGGCGCAGCCTCAGGAGGTGCGGCTGCGGGGCGCGGTGCGCTCATTTGCGGTCACTGCCAGGCCAGTTCACACGCGGCAAGGCGACACGGCGACCACGTGTCGATATTTTTTACACAGCAATCGCCATCGCATGTGTATGTGTTTGTTTTGCCTTCGCTTTATCCATTGGCGCAAAATTTGCCTAGTGAATCCGTCGGCGACGCAGCACACGGTGCGGCGTTACGTTAATCGATTTTCTGATCCACCGAGGGAGCCCTACTCGTGAAACATCTGCTCACCGGCGCACTGTTCGCCATGCTCTGCACCACCGCCTCCGCCACCACGATCGAGGCACAACTCGGCGACGCCGACGGCTTCGGCATCGGCGTCACCCACGCGAGCGGCTTCCTATGGTCCGCCATCGGGGGCGGTGACGGCGACGGCACCGACAGGTGGGTTTACGGCACCCAGGCGGCGACCCTGACCTACAGCCTCGGCACTCTGGGGCCGATCACCTCCGCCTCGCTCGAGGTATTCACGGGGGGCCAGGGACTTTATGGCCTCACCTCGGTGCTGATCGACGGTCAACTGCTCGGCACCCTCACCGACGGCGACGACGTCGGCCCGATGTACAACTATGCATGGCGCGACACCTTCGACCTCTCGTCGTTCCTCGGGCTGCTCGACGGCAGCAACACGCTCACGTTCCAGACCAACAATAGCGGCGACGGCTGGGTGCTCGACTACGCCAGGCTCACGATCTCGGACGAGGGCGGCGCCCCGGTGCCCGAACCGAGCGCACTCGCACTGCTCGCCGCCGGCCTGATCGCCGTGCGCCTCGCCGCAAGGAAGCAGCGCACCGCCCAAGCGTAGGTTCGGCCTGTGGCCGAACACCGTCCGGGCACAGCCCGGACCTACATCATGGTCGGCCGGTGGACACCATCGGCACCACGCCGTGGGCATCGAGCGCCGCGGGGAGGAAGCCTCCCAGCAAGCGGGCGCAGGCATCGTGGAACGGCTGCGCGGTGGCGGCGATGACGCGGTCACAGAAACCACGCATCCACGCCCCGGGATGGGCGACCAGGAAATCCGTCCGCGCGCGCCGGAACGCCCCGGCATCGAGTCCGTGCCGCTGGTAGCGTTCCTGCTGGAACGCGAGGAAGTGCAGGAACTCGAGTTCGCTGACCAGGTGATCGGGCATCTCGCTCGGGTTCCTTGCTAGCTTCAGCCCGAAATGCGTGTAGAAGCGCAGCACCCGTTCCATCACGTCCATGCGGTTGCCGCGGTGCTCACCCTCGTGCAATGAGCACAACGGCGCGTCGCGGTTGCCGAAATAGAACAGCCGGCTGTACTCCACGGCGAGCGCCTCGCGCGTGACCTTGCCCTCGAACGCCGCCACCGGCAGCTCCGCCCACAGCTCGGGGGCGAGCGCGCCGAAGCTGCGCTGCAGCCGCTGCTTCAACTCGCCGCTCGCGAGTTGCGCGGGAAGCGCCGCGTCCGGATGGTCGAACAGCCGCGCGAGCAGCGCCCACGCCTCGCTTTCCAGCGCCACCGGCCATGCCTTCGCCGCGGGCGCGCTCATGCGCCCTCCACGCGTTCGACCTCGACACGGGTGTCGCGATCGGACGGACCGGGTGTCGCGGCCAACGGCAACGGTTGCAGGTGGAAATAGCCGCCGGCGAGTTGCAGCGGATTGATCGGGCTGGCGGTGACGGCCGCGTAGGATTTGCCGTCGCGGTACTGGTACGGCTCCCAGGCATGGTGCTGCATCAGCTGCCCCGGCCGCAGGCCGGACAGGATCATCGCGCGGGTCTCGAAGGAATCGATGTCGTTGAACACGCGCACCAGGTCACCGTCGGCGATGCCGCGCTGGCGCGCGTCGTCGCTGTTGATGAAGATCGTCGGCTCGCCGCGCTGCAGACGCAGCAGGTTCGGATGGTCGCGCCAGCTGGCGTGGATCGACCAGCGCGTGTGCCCGCCGGTCATGCGCAGCGGATGGTCGCCGCCGATCGCCGGACTGTCCTTGTGCGTGGGCAGTTGCTCGCCCTGCTCCATGAAGAACGGGTGATCGATGTAGAACTGGATCCGGCGCGTCAGCGTGGGCCACGGCAGTTTCTTCTCCGTGTGCCAGGTGTTGGCCGTGATCGTGGCGTCGGGGGCGATGTCGGTCGCGTTCGCGGTGTTGATCAGGCTGATGTCGAGCCCGGTATAGCGCGCGAAGCCCTTGCGCTTGAGTTCCTCCCAGCCGATGCCGCCCAGGTTCGTGGTCATCTCCAGGATGTCGGTCAGCAGCTGCTGGTCGCTGTGTTCGTCGTAGCGGCCGTGGAAGCCGAACTCGTCGAAGACTTCGTCGAGTCGCCGCGACTTGCCCGCGCGATCGACGAAGTCCCGGATGCCGCGTTCGATCGCGCGCTGCTGGATCGTCTTCAGCAACAGCGCGACGAAGGCCCAGTCGGATTTCGACTCCCCGAGCGGCGGCACCGCCTGCGAGACGATGTGCGCGTACGGCGCCAGCGGCGTGGCCCACGTGATGTCGTCCTTTTCGTACCAGCCCGCGGCCGGAAACACGTAGTCGCTGTGCAGCGCCGTGTTGCTCATGCGCCAGTCGAGCGTGACCAGCAGGTCGAGCTCCTGGACGAAGGTCTCGTAGAGCCGGTTGTAGCCGCGGGTGCGGCGCAGGATATTGCCGCCGACCTCGAGGAACACGCGCTGGCGGCTGGTCGGCGGCTCGATCTGCCAGCCCTTGGCGTAGGCCTCCTGCAGGAACGCATCGAGCTCGCGCTGCATCGTGGGGTCCCATCTGGCCGAACTCCCCAGCAGGCTTCCCAGCCCGAAGCGGTACCAGTAGAGATTCGACGGCAGATGCGCGCCGCTGCGGTAGGCCTCGCGCGCCAGCTCGTAGACGATCATCTCGTCGGTATGGCCGGCCATCTTCCACTGCAGTGCGCGGGGAGTGTTCTTGATCTGCAGCAGCAGCGCACCGATCTGCGGCGAGAAGCCGCCGTCCGACACCGCGATCGTCTCGTGTCCGGCGATCGACAGCGCTGGGAACCCGACGATGCCGCTGCCCTTGCGGCCGATCTGCCCGCACAACGTCATCAGCAGGATCTGGCACCGCTCCATCTCGAGCCCGTGGTAGAACTTCGAGAAATTCGACTGCGTGACCATCGCGGCCGCTTTCGCGGTGGCGATCCGCCGCGCCAGCGCGGCCAGCGTGCGCGCACCCACCCCGGTGATGGCCTGCACGCGCGCGGCGTCGTAGTCCGCGAGGTGACGCTTCAGCAGCGCGAACACCGGCGTGACGGTGACCTCCCCGCCGGGCGTTGCCACCGTGTACTCGCCTTCGAGCGCCGGCTGCACGCGGTCGAGAACGAGCGAGCGGTGATCACAACGGCGCAGCGAATCACTGCCGGTATCCCAGACATGGAAGCGATCGTCGGCCCCGCCCTCCTCGAGGTCGCTGGCACGCAGGAACAGCCCCGTGTCGGTGCGCACCAGCAACGGCAGATCGGTCTGTTCCGCGATGAAGGCGCGGTCCTCCAGCCCCTCGTCGAGGATGATCCTGCACATCCCCAGCGCGAGCGCCGCGTCGGTGCCCACCGACACCGGGATCCACTCGTCGGCGTGCACCGCGGAGGCGCTGTAATCGGGTGCGATGGTCACGATGTGCGCGCCGTTGTAGCGCGCCTCGTTCAGGAAGTGCGCGTTCGGGATCTGCGTGAAAACCGGATTGCCGCCCCAGATCAGGATCAGGTCCGAGTAGAAGAAATCGTCCATCGAGCCGGAGAAGCTGATCTTGCCGACCGTGGCCTGCGCTCCGGGATGGTGGTCGCCCACGTCGCTGTTCACGTCGAGCAGCGGCGTGTCCAGCACGTGCGCACCGCGGAACACCCCGGTGCCGTGACCGCCCCCGCTGGAGGCCGTGCCGCCGTCCCACACGACCGAACCCGGACCGTCCTCGACCAGCGCGTCGATGATCCGGTCGGCCACCTCGCGCAGCCCTTCCTCCCAGCTCACGCGCTGCCAGCGTCCCTCGCCGCGCGCACCCACACGCTTGATCGGGTACCTGATGCGTCCCTCGTCGTACATGCGCTGGCTGTAACAGCCGCCCTTCTGGCAGCCGCGCGGGTTGTAGTCGGGCACCGCGGGGTCGGTTGGCTCGTAGACGCCGGACTGCTCCTCGCGCCACACGATGCCGTCCTTCACGAACACATCCCACGCACAGCCGCGCTGGTACCAGCAGTTCACGATGTGGGTCGACTTCACCACGCTGTCCCAGGTCCATTGCGCGCGGTACAGGTCCTCGAAACCCTGATAGACCGGCGCCGGTCCCGGCGGCGGCAACACGTCCGCACCCGCGGCCTCCGCCCACACCAGCTGGCGCAGCGACAAGCCGAGGCTGCCGCCGGCGAGCGCGGCGCCGCCGGCCAGCACGAACCGCCGCCGTTGCAGGTCAACGGGCATGGAAACCTCCCGGGACATCGGCCGGTCCGTTGGGGAAATCCGGGAACATGCCCTCCGGCCAGCGATACACGATCAGCGTGTCCAGCAGCTCCGACTTCCCGCCCGCACGCCGGTGCGCCATCTCGCGCTCGAGGGTCGCCAGCGCCTCGTCGACGCCGGCGCCGAACAGGCTGCGCAGGTACTCGGTGGGAATGCGCCGCGACCCCTCGATCGCGTTGCCGTCGGCATCGATCCGCGGCGGCGACAGCGGCGGAACGTAATACACGTTGGGCTGCGTGCCGTACTCCTCGTGCAGCGGCAACGCCACCCTGAAGCGGTGCACCAGCTGGTGGATGGGCCCGGCCTCGTCGTCGAGGTAGCCCACGAAGCGCAAGCGCCCCGGGCACTGCCGCGCGCAGGCCGGCGCCACGCCCGCCTCGACGCGCGGAAAGCAGAAGATGCACTTCTGGCCGATCTGGCGCACGTGATTGAAATAGATCCGCTTGTACGGACACGCCTCCATGCACATCCGGTAGCCGCGGCAGCGCGTCTCGTCGATCAGCACGATGCCGTCCTGCTCGCGCTTGTAGATCGCACCGCGCGGGCAGGCCTCGAGGCACGCCGGGTGCGTGCAGTGGTTGCAGATGCGCGGCAGGTAGAAGTGCCAGGAGTTCGGGTACGTGCCGTCGCCCTGGTCCTCGTCCCAGTTCGGCCCCCACGCCGGCGGGCGCTCGCGGGCGGTGACGGGCTGCAAATGGCTGTGCTTGCCTTCGCCGCCGAAGAACATCTGCGCGTGATTGAATTGCCACGCCTCGCCGTGTTCCTCGCGCACCGGAATCAGGCCCGGGCGCGCCTCGCCGGCGGCGTCGAAGCCCCCGCCCATCTGCTCCCAGCCGCGCGGGGTTCCCTGCCCCGGCATGGTGTTGACCACCGCCCACCACTGCCCTTCCATGCCCTCGCGGCTGGTCCACTGCGTCTTGCAGGCGATGGCGCAGGTATGACAGCCGAGGCACTTGTTGAGATCGAACACCATCGCCAGCTGGCGCTTCGGTTTCACGATCCCGCCGTTCACTTCCCGGCCCGTCAACGACGCCTCGCTCATGCGCTGTCCCCGGCGATCGGTCGACCGGCGCGCCCGGCGGCGCCCCCGTCAACCCAATGCAAAGAGTATGTGTATACGTTGTATACTACCGTGCACGAATCGGTGTCAACATCACCCGGCTACGGAAGCGCAGTGCATGAGGAGTCCGGAATTGGCGGCCCGCAAGCGGACCAAGGAGCCCGGCCGGCGCGCGGGCCAGCTGTCGCGCCTCGAGATCCAGCGCGCCGCGCTCCGGATCGTCGACGTGGCGGGACTGGCCGAACTCACCGTGCGCCGGCTGGCGCAGTCACTGCACGTGACGCCGATGGCGATCTACCGCTACTTCCCGAACAAGGCGGCGCTCGAGGCCACACTGGTGGACCTCGTCGTCAGCGATTCCGCGGTGACCGCGCACGACACACCCGAACTGCGGCTGTGGCTGCTGCACACCTTCGCGCGCATGCGCCACGCGTTGTGCCGGCACCCGGGCATCATGCCGCTGCTGGGCACCGCATCGCACTCCTCCGGCAACGCGCTCGCCATCGTCGAACAGGTGCTCGGCCGCATGCGCAGCCACGGCATCGGCAGCGAGGACGCCACCCGGCTGTTCTACCGCGCCACGGCATTCACGCTGGGCAGCGTGGTCATGATGGACAGCGCCAGCCTCGCGCACTTCGTGAAGCCGCGCCCGGTGCAGGACGAACTGCGGCGCCAGCAGCGCCACGGCTTCGCCGCGCTGCCGAAGACCGAGTTCCCGCAAGTGGTCGCCGCCAGCGCGGCGCTGGCGGACTGCTACAGCGGCAAGCGCTTCGAGCAGGAACTGCTGGGCGTGATCGATGATACGCTGCAGGCCGCGCCGCACTCGTAGCGCAGGCATTCCGATCCCATGATGCAGGTGAACCGCATGACCCCAGGCAACGAATTCGCGATGCTCGGCGTACTCGCCGGCACCCTCGGCACCACCTCCAGGCTCTATCACGTCGGCTTCGTGGTGCCGGACCTCGACGAGGCGATGCATACGCTGGGCGCGAGCCTTGGCGTCGCGTTCGCGGAGCCGATGGAGCTGCCGTTCACCACGCTGCAGACCCCGCAAGGCCCGCGCGAGGTGAAGCTGCGCCTCAGCTATTCGACGCGCCCATCGCACATCGAGCTGATCGCCTCCGCGCCCGGCAGCCTGTGGGATTTCGGCAGCGCGCTGCGCGGCCACCACGTGGGGGTGTGGGCCGAGGATATACGCGCCGAAGCAGCGCGCCTGGAGAGCCTCGGGAGGCGCAAGGTGTGGTGGCACGCCGACGAGCGCGGCGAGGTGAGCAGCTTCAGCTACCACGAGACCCCGTACGGTTTTTACATCGAACTGGTGGATGCCGCCGCGCGCGCCTTCTATCCGGACTGGTTCCGCGCGGCTGACCCCGCCCTCGCACCGAAACGCTGAACACACTCACCGCGGAGTCACGCACATGCCGAATCTCACTGACAGGAACGCACTGATCACCGGCGGCGGAACCGGGCTGGGATTCGGCTGTGCCGTGCAACTGATGCGCGCCGGCGCCCGCGTGACGCTCGCCGGACGCCGCGCGAACGTACTGCAGGACGCGGTGGCGCGGCTGCGCGCCGTCGACCCCGAAGCGCCGGTCGGCTACGTGGTCTGCGACATCACCGACGAGGCGCAGGTCGAGAACGCGGTGCGCACGGCCGCGCGCGGCGGCACCCTGGACATCCTGGTGGCCAACGCCGGCAGCGGCGCGCCCGGTGCGATCCTGCAGATGGGCGCCGAGGCGTGGGACTACTGCCTGCGCCTGAACGTGACCGGCACCGCGCTCTGCATCAAGCACGCGGGCCTGGTGATGAAGCAGCACGGCGGCGGCAGCATCATCACGATCTCCTCGACCTCGGGCACCAAGGTGCAGCCGTGGCTCGCCGCGTACAACGCCTCGAAAGCCGGGCTCGACATGCTGATGCGCTGCGCGGCGGTGGAACTCGCGCAGCACCGCATCCGCGTGAACTCGGTGCAGCCGGGCTACGTGCCGACGGAGGCCTTCGCCCCGACCGTGTCACCGCAACTCGACGCGACGCTGACGCACGCCGCCCCGCTGGGGCGCTCGGGCACGCCCGCGGACATCGGCCGCGCGGTCGCGTTCCTCGCCAGCGACGAAGCCGCGTGGATCACCGGCCAGACGCTGGGCGTGGACGGCGGCCTGAACATCCCCGTCATGCCGAGTATGGCGGCCGTCGCCGAGCTCGTGTACGGCAGCGATATTGTGCGCGAGTATGCGTTGCCGGATTTGGTGTTGAGGGATGCGAGTCGGGGTTGAGGATCTCGAGGTCGATCGTTCGATGCGTCGCGGACTATTAACTCCTTCAGGTTGCCATGCGCGTCGAACGAGAAAATGCGGTGAGCCAGTTGTGAACTTCCTCGACGCCGATAGCAGTGCGCAACTCCACCGGCCTTCACCGCCCCGCGCACGACGCCTACTCAATTGCGCACCGCCCTCGAACTGCCGTAATTGTCGCTCTGATGTGCGGCGCCACAACTCCTTTACGAAGGCGCTCGCGAAAAATCTTGCAGCAGGATGCGAGATCCGATTGGTCTATTCTTTGACACAAGAGATCCACAGCGCGCGAC
>CAUJIL010000249.1 GCA_963204845.1 Pseudomonadota bacterium
CTGTTCAATACCCTGTGCTTTGCGCTGGATCCGC
Source organism: Pseudomonadota bacterium (assembly GCA_963204845.1). Lineage (GTDB taxonomy): Bacteria > Pseudomonadota > Gammaproteobacteria > Pseudomonadales > UBA5518 > UBA5518. Next base: position 35 of record CAUJIL010000249.1, read on the forward strand.
TGCTGTTCCCGGGGTTGCGTCGCGTCGAGGTGCGCCAGCCGGTGTTCGTGATCGGCCACGCGCGCAGCGGCACCACGCTGATGCACCGCCTGCTCGGCGCCGACGGCGAACGCTTCAGCGCATTCCTGTACTGGGAGCTGTTCGCGCCCTCGGTGCTGCAGAAGAAGGCCGTGCACTGGCTGGCGCGCATCGATGCGCGCTGGCTCGGAGGGCGACTCGCGCGATGGGTCGATGCGCGCGAGCAGCGGATCTTCGGTCCGTCGAACCACATCCACCGGATGGGGTATCGCCTGCCCGAGGAAGACGACTTCATGCTGACCAACTCCTGCGCCTCCGGTTACTGGATGACGGAACTGCCGTACCTGGACCAGCTCGACTTCTACCACATCGACCGGCGTCCGGAGCCCCGGCGCCGGCGGCTGATGGGCTTCTACCGCGAGTGCGTGCGCCGCCAGCTCTACGTCAACGGGGGCAACCGCATCCACCTGAGCAAGAACCCCACCTTCTGCGGGCGCGTCGAGACGCTGCTCGAGGTGTTCCCCGATGCGCGTTTCGTGCTGCTGTACCGCAATCCGCTGGAAACCATGCCGAGCCTCCTGAAACTGATGAAGTTCAGCTGGTCGGCACGGCACTTCGACGAGGCGCGCATGCAGTCCTCGTTGCGCGCGCTGGCCGAACTGTCGTTCCACAACTACACCTATCCGCTCGAGGTGCTCGAGCGCCACCCCGGGACGCCGCGCGCGATCGTCGACTACCGGCAGCTGGTCGCCGAACCCAAACGCACCGTCGAGGAGGTCTACGCGGCGCTCGGACTGGAAGTCGGGCCCCAGTACGCCGCGGTGCTCGAGGCCGAGCAGGCGCGTGCCGGGCGGCACGAGACCACGCATTCGTACAGCCTGGCCGAATTCGGGCTCGACGCCGACGAGATCCGCCGCCGGCTCGCGCCGCTGTTCGAGCGTTTCGACTGGGACAGCGACGTGGCGGGAGCGGCTCCCGGCACCGACGCCGCCTGAGCCACCACCACCATTCACCGCAGCGAAAGAGGATACGCACGCATGTTCACCGTCTACGCAAGCACTCCCGAGAACATGGGGCCGGCGGCGATCGCCGCGCACGCGCGCCGCGCCGAGGCGCTGGGTTTCGATGGCCTGCAGGTGCCGGATGCGGTCCACGACGGTTTCCTGCTGGCCGCGCTGGCGCTGAACGCCACGCAGCGGATCCGGGTCTGCATCTCGGTGCTGGTCGCCTTTCCGCGCAGCCCGATGAACGTGGCGCTGAGCGCGTGGGACCTGCAGGCGCTGTCGGGCGGACGTTTCGAGCTCGGGCTGGGAACGCAGATCAAGCAGAACATCGAGGACCGCTACAGCGCGCAGTGGAGTGCGCCGGCGCCACGCATGCGCGAGTACATCGGCGCGCTGCGTGCGATCTTCGATGCGTTCCAGAACGGCAGCAAGCTCTCCTACGTCAGCGAGCATTACCGCTTCACGCGGCTGCAGCCGTTCTTCAACCCGGGGCCGATCGAGCACCCGCACGTGCCGCTGCTGATGGGCGCGGTGGGCCCGGTGATGACCGGGCTGGCGGGCGAGATCGCCGACGGCATGATCACGCATCCGACCAACACGCCGCCGCGTTACGTGAGCGAAGTGGTGCGCACGCGCCTCGCCGAGGGCGCCGCGCGCAGCGGCCGCAGCCTCGAGGACTTCCGGCTCGTGCTGGGTTCGCTGGTCGCGACGGGGCCGGACGAGAAATCGGTGCGCCGCGAGCGCGAGAAGTGGCGCGGGATGCTCGGCTTCCTGTACTCGACGCCGGCGTACTGGCCCAGCCTCGAGCTGTTCGGCTGGCAGCAGCGAGGCGAGCAGTTGCTCGCGCTGACGCGCGAGAACCGCTGGGACCGCATGAAGGAAGTCATCGACGACGAGATGCTCGATGCCTTCATCCCGTCCGGAACCTACGCTACGATCACCGCGGAACTGGAACGGCGTTACGCCGGGCTGGCCGGGTCGATCACGCTGATGCTGCCCGAGGATCCGGCCGAGGACGCCGCCTTCGCCGCTGTGGTGGCGGCACTCCGGGGCCGCTGAGCGCGCACAACACAACGTACGCAGGGGGAAGCGCATGTTCGAACCGCTGTTCGGCCCGATCCGGCAATGGGGCTTCCTGGTCAAGGACATCGACGCCGCGATGCGCAGCTGGGTCTGGCACTGCGGCGTGGGTCCCTGGTGGGGCTACCGCAATGTGGCGCTGCGTTCGCGCTTTCGCGGCGCGCAGGGCGACGTGCGCATGCACGTGGCGCTCGCCTACCAGGGTGGCATGCAGATCGAGCTGATCCAGCAGATCAACGATGCGCCGTCTCCGTACCGCTTCTTCCACGACACGCCGCAGGCGCAGGTGCTGCACCAGCTCGGCTACGTGGTGCCGGACATCGACGAGGCGGTGGAGCGTTCCAAAGCGACGGGACTGCTGGAGCACGCCGTGCTCGCCAACGACTACGCGCGCTACGTCTACCTCGAGCACCCGGCGCTGAGCGGAATGGTCATCGAGCTGATGCCGGCCGACCCGGCCACGCTCGCGGGTTTCGAGGCCTGCGCGCGCGAGGCCGCCGGGTGGAACGGCGAGGACCCGTACCGGCTGGTCGATATGGGGCTCTGAGGCCCGACCGTCGCAGGTCCGGGCTGTGCCCGGACAAGCCCGCGTAGGTCCGGGCTGTGCCCGGACATGTTGGTGTAGGTCCGGGCTGTGCCCGGACATGAATTGTTCGGCCACAGGCCGAACCTACGCGGACATGTTTGGCCAAATGGCGAATCGCAGGCATCGTTCGTGTAGGTCCGGGCTGTGCCCGGACATTCCTGTTCGGCCACAGGCCGAACCTACGCGGACAACG
>CAUJIL010000250.1 GCA_963204845.1 Pseudomonadota bacterium
CCGGGGACCTCGATCGCGGTGGCGTGCAGCCGGCCACCGCCGGCCAGTGTCACGGCGGCGCCGTCGCGGCGCACGGCGTAGCCGAATCCGTGCAGCATGCGTTCGGTGTGATCGCGCGTGGGTGCCGGCTCGATGACGCAGGTGTTTCCGCTCGCATAGAGACCGGCCAGCAGCACCGCGGATTTCACCTGCGCGCTGGCCATCGGCATCCGGTACTCGATGCCGTGCAGCGAGCGTCCACCCAGCAGGCGCAACGGTGGCCGCCCGCCCTCGGCGGTCTGGATCACGGCACCCATCAGGCGCAGCGGATCGGCCACGCGCGCCATCGGCCGGCGCGTCAGCGACGCGTCGCCGGTCAGCACCACGTCGAAGGGCTGCGCCGACAGCAAGCCGGACAGCAGACGCATCGAGGTTCCCGAGTTGCCGAGGTAGAGCGGCGCCGCGGGCGCGCGCAGGCCGTGCATGCCGACACCCTCGATGCGCACGCGTCCGGCCTCGGGCCCGCTGATCCCCACGCCCATGGCGCGAAACGCGGCCAGCGTGGCCAGGCTGTCCTCGCCTTCGAGGAAACCCTGCACCTCGGTCAGCCCTTCGGCCAGCGAGCCGAGCATGATCGAGCGGTGCGAGATGGACTTGTCCCCCGGCACGCGGAGTTCCCCGCGCAGCGCGCCGCCGCCGTTGGCGATGTAATCGATCCGTTCCTGACGCGTCACGCCGCCCCCATCGGAAGTCATTTCTGGATACCCTGCTCCAGCCAGCGCAGATAGCGCTCGCGTGCGGAGCGCGCACGCACGAAGACCTGCTCCAGCGTCTCGCCGTCACCCGCGGCCACCGCCGCGCGCAGCGCATCGAGCGTGACCGTGAAGCCGTCGATCGCATCGAGCAGCGCGCCGCGGTTGGCGAGCGCGATGTCGCGCCACATCACCGCGTCGCTGGAGGCGATGCGCGTGAAGTCGCGAAAACCACCGGCCGCGAAGCGGAAGATGTCGTCGCTCGCGCTCTGGCGCGCGAGACTGTCGACCAGCGCGAACGCGAGCACGTGCGGCAGATGGCTGGTCAGCGCGAGGATGCGGTCGTGCGCGGCCACCTCCATGCGCACCACCTCGGCGCCGGTGAGGCGCCACATCGCCTCGACCGTCGCGAGCGCATCGGCGTCGGTGTCGGCCAGCGGCGTCAGGATCACGCGGTGGCGCTCGAACAGATCCGCACGCGCCGCCTCCACGCCCGATTGTTCGGCGCCGGCGATCGGATGCCCCGGCACCAGCCGTGGTGGCACGCGCCCGAAAACCTGTGCCGCCGCCTGCACCACGCTGCCCTTCACGCTTGCGACATCGGTGATCAGCACGTCGGGGCAGCCGTGCGCGCGGATGGCCTGGAACACCGCGCCCACGGTCAGCGTGGGCACGCCGACGACGATCAGCCCGGCCTCCGCGACCGCCTCCTCGATGCTGTGCGGAGCGGCGTCGATCAGGCCGGCGCCGAGCGCGTAATCGAGCGAGGCGCGGTTGCGGTTGTAGGCGGTGATGCGGCGCGCGAAACCGGTGCCGCGCAGCGCGGCGGCCAGCGAGCCGCCGATCAGCCCGAGCCCGACCACCAGCAACGTATCGACGGTGCGGCTCATGCGCGACACTCCGGACGGCCCATCGCTCAGATCACCGCCTGCGGATACGAGCCGAGGATTTTCAGCATCACGGTCTGCTCTTCCAGCTCGTGCAACACACGCGCCACCACCGTGTCGTCGCGATGCCCCTCGAACTCCATGAAGAACAGGTAGGTCCAGGTTTCGGACCGCGAGGGTCGGGTGTCGATGCGCGTCAGCATGAGCTGCTCGCGCTGGAACGGTTCGAGCAGGCGGAACAGCGCACCAGGCTTGTTGTGCGTGGACACGATGATCGAGGTCTTGTCGCGCCCGCTCGGCTTGACCAGTTCGCGCCCCACGACCAGGAAGCGCGTCGAGTTGTCGGCGTAGTCCTGGATGTTCGACGCCAGCCGCGTCAGCCCGTAGATCTCGCGCGCCAGGTCGCCAGCGATCGCCGCGACCGTGGTATCGGCCGCCGCCAGCCGTGCAGCCTCGCCGTTGCTCGAGCTCGGCTGCTGTTCGACGTGCGGCCAGTTCTTGTCGAGCCAGCCGCGGCACTGCGCCAGCGCCTGCTGGTGCGCGCAGATCCGCCGCACGCCGGCCGGCGTGCAGCCCGGCGCACCCAGCAGGTGCAGCCGGATCGGCAACTCGACCTCGCCGCAGATCTTCAGCGTCGAGCGGATGAAATTGTCGAGCGTGTGCGTGACCATGCCCTCGGTGGAATTCTCCACCGGCACCACGCCGTAATCCGCCTCGCCCGACTCGACCTCGTCGAACACGGCGCCGATGGTCGCCAGCGGACGACTGATCACCGCATGGCCGAAGTGCTTGACCGCCGCGGCCTGCGTGAACGTGCCCTCGGGGCCAAGGAACGCGATCGTCATCGGCTTCTCGAGCGCGAGGCAGGCCGACATGATCTCGCGGAAGATGTGCGCGACCTCGTGCGCCGGCAACGGCCCATCGTTGCGCTCCATCACGGCCCGCAGCACCTGCGCCTCGCGTTCCGGGCGATAGAAGCTCACGGGCGCCGCCTCCGGCGTTCCGTGCGCCGCGAGCAGCCCGGCCTTCTTGACCTCCGCCACCTGCTGCGCGCAGCCGGCGCGGCGGTTCAGCAGCTGCTGCAGTTCGCAGTCGATGGCGTCGATCTCGGCGCGGATGCGCGCGAGCCGCTCGTCCTGCTCACTGCCCCCCACGTTGCCGCCCTCAGCCATGGCGCTGCGCGAAGTCCTGCATGAACGCGATCAGCGCCTCGACCGCGTCGATGCCGACCGCGTTGTAGATGCTCGCGCGCATCCCGCCGACCGAACGGTGTCCTTCCAGGTAAAGCAGTCCGGCGGCGGTCGCCTCGGTCACGAAAGGCTTCTCGAGCGCCGCATCGGCCACCGTGAACGGCACGTTCATCCACGAGCGCGACGCACGCTCGACCGGATTCGCGTAGAACCCGCTCTGGTCGATGTAGCCGTAGAGCCGCTCGGCCTTGCGGCGGTTCTGCTCGCCGATCGCGACCAGGCCGCCCTGGCGCTTCAGCCAGTCGAACACCAGTCCCGCCAGATAGATGCTGAAGGTAGGCGGCGTGTTGTACATCGAGGCGTTCTTCGCCTGCAGCGTCCAGTCGAGCACCGCAGGGGTGCGCGGATCGGGGCGCCCGAGCAGTTCGCGGCGCACGATCACGATCACCAGCCCCGCCGGGCCGATATTCTTCTGCGCGCCGGCGTAGATCACGCCGAACCGGTTCACGTCGATCGGGCGCGAAAGGATCGTCGAGGACATATCGGCGACCAGCGGCGTCGAGCCGACGTCGGGAACCCAGCCGTACTCCACGCCGCCGATCGTCTCGTTCGGCGTGTAATGCAGGTACGCCGCCGCCGGCGAACGCTGCCACAGCTCCTGCGACGGCACCGTCGTGTGCCGCGTTGCCTGCGAGCTGGCGACGACGTTGACGTCGCAGTACTTGCGCGCCTCGGCGATCGCCTTCTGCGACCACTGGCCGGTATCGACGTAATCGGCCGTCGCGGCGCCGCCGAGCAGGTTCAGCGCCACGGCGGAGAACTGCGCGGTCGCCCCACCCTGCAGGAACAGCACCGCGTAGTCGTCACCGATACCGAGCAGCTCGCGCAGATCGGCTTCGGCGCGCTCGGCGATGCCGACCATGTCCTTGCCGCGATGGCTCATCTCCATCACCGACAGCCCGCGGCCGTGCCAGTCCAGCATCTCGTCGCGCGCCTGCGCGAGTACGGCCTCGGGAAGCGCCGCCGGACCGGCGCAGAAATTGAATACCCGTGTCATCGCAGTCTCATCCTCGTTGGCTCAGGATCGGCATCGCCCGCGGCGCGCCGTGTCTCAGTGAATCGATTCCGGCGCCGGCGCGCCCGCATCGGCCGGGTCGGCGTCGCCGCTCACATCCGCGATGCGCTCGAGTCCGACCAGCGTCTCTCCCTCGCGCATGTTCATGACCTTCACGCCTTGCGTGTTGCGTCCGACCAGCGAGATCTGCGCGACCACGGTGCGCAGCAACGTGCCCTGATCGCTGATCAGCATCACCTCGTCGTCGGCCAAGACGCCGATCGCGCCGACCAGCGCGCCGTTGCGCGCACTCGCCTGCATCGCGATCACGCCCTGGCCACCGCGTCCGTGCAGCGGGAAATCCTCGATCGGGGTGCGCTTGCCGTAACCGTTGGCGCTGACCGTGAGCACCTGCAGTGCCTCGCCGCCCGGCACGATCAGCGACACCACGCGCTGGCCGGCGGCGAGACGCATGCCGCGCACGCCGTGCGCCGTGCGGCCCATCGGGCGCACATCGCCCTCGCTGAAGCGGATCGCGCGGCCGGAGCTGCCGAACAGCAGCACGTCGCTCCCGCCGTCGGTGATCGCGGTGCCGACCAGGTGGTCGCCCTCGCCGAGGTCGATCGCAATCAGTCCCGCCGTGCGCGGCCGCGAGAACGCGACCAGCGGCGTCTTCTTCACGGTACCGTCCGAGGTCGCCATGAACACAAAACGGTCCTCGCCGAACTCCGCCACCGGCAGCAGCGAGGTGATGCGCTCGCCTTCCTCCAGCGGCAGCAGGTTGACCAGCGGGCGGCCCTTCGCGCCGCGCGAGGCGCCCGGAATCTCGAACACGCGCAGCCAGTAGACGCGCCCGCGGTCCGAGAAGCACAGGATCGTGTGGTGCGAGTTCGCGACCAGCAGGTGCTCGATCGAGTCCTCCTCGCGCACCGGCGCCCCTGAACGCCCGACACCGCCACGGCGCTGCGCCTGGTAGGCGTCCAGCGGTTGTGACTTCGCGTAGCCGCTGAACGACACCGTGACCACACGCTCCTCCTGCGGGATCAGGTCCTCGGCGCGCAGGTCCTGGCGGCTGGTGACTATCTCGCTGCGGCGTGCGTCGCCGTACTGCGCCGCAACCTCCTCGAGTTCACCGCGGATCACTTCCATCAGCCGCGCGGGGTCGCCGAGGATCCCGAGGTAACCGGCAATCTGCGCGAGTTTCTCCTGGTACTCCTCGAGCAGCTTCTCGTGCTCCAGTCCGGTGAGCCGGTGCAGCCGCAGGTCGAGGATCGCCTGCGCCTGCTCGGGCGAGAGATGATAGGCGCCGTCGCGCAGGCCGTACTCGGGCGGCAGATCCTCCGGACGCGAAGCGCCAGCACCTGCCTTGCCGAGCATCGCCAGCACGCCACCGGGTGCCCATACGCGCGCCACCAGGCGCTCGCGCGCCGCGGCCGGGCTGGCCGAGGCGCGGATCAGTTCGATCACCTCGTCGATGTTCGCCAGCGCGATCGCCAGCCCCTCGAGCACATGGCCGCGCTCGCGCGCCTTGCGCAGCAGGAACACGGTGCGCCGCGTGACCACCTCGCGGCGGTGGCGCAGGAATGCCTCGAGCAGTTCCTTCAAGTTCAGCGTGCGCGGCTGGCCATCGACCAGCGCGACCACGTTGATGCCGAACACGCTTTCCAGCTGCGTCTGCGCATAGAGGTTGTTGAGTACCACGTCGCCGGACTCGCCGCGGCGCAGCTCGATCACCACGCGCAAGCCGTCCTTGTCCGACTCGTCGCGCAGCTCGCTGATGCCCTCGATGCGCTTTTCCTTGACCAGCTCGGCGATCTTCTCGATCAGCCGCGCCTTGTTCACCTGGTACGGAAGCTCGGTGATCACGATCACATCGCGTCCGTTCGCCGGATCCTCGAGCACCTCGGCGCGCGCGCGCACGTAGATGCGGCCACGGCCGGTGCGGTAGGCCTCGACGATGCCCTGGCGGCCGTTGATGATGCCTCCGGTAGGGAAATCCGGACCCGGGACGTACTCGAGCAGTTCATCGATTCCGAGCGTGGGGTCCTCGATCAGCGCCAGGCACGCGGCGATGACCTCGTTCAGGTTGTGCGGCGGGATGTTGGTCGCCATGCCGACCGCGATGCCCGAGGAGCCGTTGACCAGCAGGTTCGGGACGCGCGTGGGCAGCACCGCGGGGATCTGTTCGGTGCCGTCGTAGTTCGGCACGAAGTCGACCGTCTCCTTGTCGAGGTCGGCCATCAGATCGTGCGCGATGCGGTGCATGCGGATCTCGGTGTAGCGCATCGCCGCCGCCGAGTCCCCGTCGACCGATCCGAAGTTGCCCTGCCCGTCGACCAGCACGTAGCGCATCGAGAACGGCTGCGCCATGCGCACGATAGTGTCGTAGACGGCCGAATCGCCGTGCGGGTGGTACTTACCGATCACGTCACCGACGATGCGCGCGGACTTCTTGTAGGCCTTGTTCCAGTCGTTGCCGAGTTCGCTCATCGCGAACAGTACCCGCCGGTGCACCGGCTTGAGCCCGTCGCGCACGTCCGGCAGGGCACGCCCCACGATCACGCTCATCGCATAGTCCAGATAGGACTGGCGCAGCTCGCCCTCGATGCCGACCGCGACGACTTCTTTTGCTGGTTCGACCATAACCATCCGTAAAATCAACCGGTTACACAGGCCAGGCGGCGGGGTCGCGACATCCTTTCCGCGCTGATTCCGGCCGCTTCAAAAGGGCGGCATCATAGCACAGGCACTGGAACCGAGGTTAGCCGCACCGGCTGCGCTTCGCGGGCGCGGAGCAGCGGGTATACTGGCCGCCGCCCGGAACACCCGGGGCGGCGCCGGAGGGGCATTGGAGCACGTCGATCACATCGTCCACGCACGCTGGCTGCTGCCGGTGGTGCCGCGCGATTCGCTGCTCGAGGAGCACAGCGTCGCGCTCAGCGAGGGCCGCATCGTGGCGATCGCCCCGCGCGCCGAGCTGGCGCATCGCTTCGCCGCCCCCGCCGAGACCACGCTGGCGCACCAGGTGCTGCTGCCGGGACTGGTCAACGCGCACGGCCATCTCGCGATGACGCTGCTGCGCGGACTGGCCGACGACCACGCACTGATGGAGTGGCTGCAGCAGCACATCTGGCCGGCCGAGGCACGCTGGGTCGGCGAGGAATTCGTGCGCGCCGGCACCCGGCTGGCGATCGCCGAGATGCTCGCCAGCGGCACCACCTGCGCCAGCGACATGTACTTCTTTCCCGACGTGGTCGCGGCAACCGTGATCGAGACCGGCTTCCGCGCGCAGATCGCGTTTCCGGTCATGGACCACCCGAGCGCGTGGGCATCGGGCGCCGAGGAGTACCTCGCGAAGGGACTGCAGGTGCGCGATGACTACCGCGGCAATCCGCGACTCAGCTTCGCGTTCGGCCCGCACGCGCCGTACACGAACGGCGACGCAATACTCGCGCGCATCGCGATGCTCGCCGCCGAGCTCGACGCGCCGGTGCAGATGCACGTGCACGAGACCGCCGGCGAGGTGCGCGACGCGATCGCGCAGCACGGCAACCGTCCGCTGGCGCGGCTCGCGGCGCTCGGGCTGCTGTCGCCGCGCTTCCAGGCCGTGCACATGACGCAGGTCGCGCCGGCGGACCTCGAGCTGCTGGCGCGCGAACGCGTGCAGGTGATCCACTGCCCCAGCTCGAACCTCAAGCTCGCCGCCGGCTTCTGTCCGGTGCACGCGCTGGGCGGCGCCGGCATCAACGTGGCGCTGGGCACCGACGGGGCTGCGAGCAACAACACCCTCGACCTGTTCGCCGAGATGCGCCTGGCGGCGCTGCTCGCCAAGGGCAGCAGCGGTGACCCGACCGCGTTGTCCGCGCACGCGGCGCTGCGCATGGCGACGCTGGGCGGCGCCGAGGCGCTGGGCCTGGCCGATCGCATCGGCAGCCTGGAGCCCGGCAAGGACGCCGACATGATCGCGGTCGACGTGCGACGGCTCGGCTGCCAACCGGTTTATGACCTGCACTCGGCACTCGTCTACACGGGCAGCGGTTCGGCCGTGACGCACGCGTGGATCGAGGGGCGCGAACTGCTCGCGGGCGAGCGCGCCGGCGCGCTCGACCCCGAACGCCTGCGCGCCGACGCCGCGCTGTGGCGCGAACGCATCGTGGCGCGCTGAGCCACGATCTTTCCCAACCCCTGCCAGAGACGGACCATCGCGGATGAAAGAACAGCACTCGACACGCAACGTGGACCAGGCCGAGATCGCCAAGTTCGAGGCTCTCGCGAGCCGCTGGTGGGACCGTGCGGGGGATTTCCGGCCGCTGCACGAGATGAATCCGCTGCGCGCGAACTGGATCGATGCACGCGCGCCCGTGGCGGGCCGCCGCGTGCTCGACGTCGGCTGCGGTGGCGGGATCCTCAGCGAGGCGCTCGCGCAGCGCGGCGCGCAGGTCACGGGAATCGACATGGGCGAAGCCCCGCTCGCCGTGGCACGGCTGCACCTGGTCGAATCGGGACTCGAGATCGACTACCGGCAAGCCAACGCCGAGGACCTCGCCGGTGAGGAAACCGGCAGCTACGATGTCGTGACCTGCATGGAAGTGCTGGAACACGTGCCGGACCCCGCGTCGCTGGTGCGCGCCTGCGCGCAGCTGGTGCGTCCCGGCGGCAACCTGTTCTTCGCCACCATCAACCGCAATCCCAAGAGCTACGTGTTCGCGATCCTCGGTGCCGAGTACCTCCTGAAGCTGCTTCCCAAGGGCACGCACGACTACGCGCGCTTCATCCGGCCGTCGGAGCTCGCGGGCTGGGCACGCGCCGCCGGGCTCACGGTGGGCGATGTCGAGGGCATGCTCTACAACCCCCTCACGCGCGCGTTCAGCATCGGGCGCGACGTCGACGTGAACTACCTGCTGCACGCACGCAAGCCGGCGTGAACGCTCAAGCGCCCGCCGCGCGTCTCAGCGCGGTGCTGTTCGACCTCGATGGCACGCTGCTCGACACCGCGCCGGACTTCGTGACCGCCGTGAACCGGCTGCGCGCCGAGCACGGCCTCGGCGAGATGCCTTCCCCGGCGATCCGTGCCACGGTGTCGCACGGCGCACGCGCGCTGGTGCGCCTGGCGTTCGGCATCGCCGACGAGGATCCCGCCTTCGAGCCGCTGCGCCAGCGCCTGCTTGCGCTGTACCAGGAGCACCTGCTCGCCGAGACGGCGCCGTTTCCGGGCATGGCGGCGCTGATCGCGGCACTGGCCGCGCGCGGGGTGCGCTGGGGCGTGGTGACCAACAAGCCCAATTACCTCGCGGAGCCACTGCTCGCGCACAGCGCGCTGGTGCCGCCGGCGGCCGTGCTGGTGTGCCCCGACCACGTCACGCGAACCAAGCCCGACCCCGAGCCGTTGCTGCTCGCCTGCGCGCGCCTCGGCTGCCGCGCGACCGAGGCCGTCTACGTCGGCGACCACGCGCGCGATATCGAGGCTGGGCGCAACGCCGGCATGCCGACCATCGCCGCCACCTACGGCTACCTGGAAGCAGGCGCGATCGTCGCGGACTGGGGGGCCGACTACGAAGCCGACTCGGTGGCGGCGATCGCGCGTATCCTCTTCGACCGTTTCCTGGTCATCTGAACCCGCTGGACACCGCCATGACCGAACCCCGCCTCTACCAGGCACCGCCCGCGCTGCTCGCCGGACGCAACATCCTCGTGACCGGCGCCGGCAGCGGCATCGGTCGCGCCGCCGCGCTCGCGTTCGCGGCGCACGGCGCCACGCTGGTGCTGCTCGGGCGCGACCAGCAGCGGCTCGAGGGGTGCTACGACGCGATCGTCGCCGCGGGCGGACCCGAGCCGGTGATCCAGGTGCTGGACCTGAAGGAAGCCGACGACGCGACCTGCGGCGCACTCAACG